>JAGXNU010000071.1 GCA_019894815.1 Promethearchaeota archaeon | reverse complement strand
TTCTCTGGGTGATCTTTAAAATGTTCAACTTCAAATTGAAAATAACCAAGAGTATTGAATTTAAGTTCTGAGTTTTCTTCTTTATAAGGAAAATTCTCTAAATAGGGAACCCATCTACATTTGATATAGACATTCTTCACCATTTCAAATAAATCATCTTTTAATTCCTTTTTATAAACATCAGCTTCAGTTAAATTATCAAATCTCTCTTTAATGAGTATTTCAATTTCTTGGCTTTTCTCAGCACCGTTAATTTTTGAAGTATCAATGAAAGCACTAATGTACCAATATTCTTCTTTATAAATAAACTGTAGATCATCACTCAACCATATTCACCAAATATATTAATTTCTGGTATAATTCTTAATTTTATATATATATATTAATACTTCTTAATTTTTATTGATCAAGAATAAGTACACTCATATTATTTGAAGGAACTTAAATGAATGATAAAGAATTACAAAAAGAAATCGTATATTTAAAGAATAAACAAAACGTGACAATTTTAGCTCACTATTATCAATCCATCGAAATTCAAAATATAGCAGATTATTTAGGAGGTTCTTTAGAATTATCAAAAATTGCTAAAGAAGAATCAGATTCGGAGTACATAATATTTGCTGGTGTTGATTTCATGGCTGAAACTGCATCGATTCTAAACCAAGATAAACGTGTTTTGCTTCCAAATCCAGAATCTTGTTGTCCGATGGCTGCATATCTTGATGCTGAAATGGTCAGAGAATATAAAAAAACTCATCCAGGTTTGCCCGTAGTGACTTATGTTAACAGCACAGCAGAAGTAAAAGCAGAATCTGATGTATGTTGCACATCTGCGAATGCTGTAAGAGTTGTGAAAAGAATAGCAAAAGAGTTTGATGTAAATTCGGTTCTCTTTGGACCAGATAGCAACCTTGCTGATTACGCCGAACAAAAATCAGGTATAAAGTGTATAAAAATGCCTGAAGAGGGTCATTGCTACGTTCATTCTCAAATTTCAGTAGATGATTTTAAGAGATCAAGGGACTTAATTAAAGATGGCTTGGTTTTGGTCCATCCCGAATGTATCAGAGAAGTTCGGGAGTTAGCGGATTTTGTAGGATCCACAGCCCAAATGTATGACAGAGTAAAAAATTCGAAAATTGAAGAAGATAACTTTATTATAGGAACAGAAGAGGGTTTAATTAAGAGAATAGCTGAAGATTTTCCAGATAAACACATCTATCCTATAAGAGAGAAATTAATATGCTATAATATGAAAAAGCATACACTCGAGCTTATCAAGTATGTTCTTGAGAACTTAGACGATCCCATGTTTGAAGTAAAGGTTCCATCTGAAATTGCTGAAAAAGCAATATTCCCTTTAAAAAAGATGCTCCAGATTTCATAGCATATTATCATAAAAAATCAGTGATTTTCATCTGAGCTTTATTATCTAACCATTTTAAAAAATCATTAGTTAGTCTACCACTCCAAATGCTCTTTTTTATAGTCACTCCTTCAAAAGCATAGAGATCTTCATATTTAATTTTATGAAATTTCCTAAGTTCCTTCATTTTCAATAACCAAATAACAAAATGTTTATAACATTGGTTACCTGATTTCGATTTTCTCTTATAATGGCTCTCGTAATATTCAATGTCCTCAAGTGTATAATTGGAGTAAAATCTATAATTCTGGTTCATCCAGAAGTAACGTGAAGTTGATTCTGAGAACTTTTTTAAATTGCAGTTCATAAAATTTACGGAATTTAAAGAGGGCAAGTTATTTAGCCATTCTGGTATTTCTTTTAATTCACGATTTCCTGAAAGATCTAAAGATTCAAGATTAGGTAATGAGATTATACTTTCCATATTAGAGATTACATTATTTCGAAGTGAGAGATGCTGGAGTACCTTTAAATTGTTTAATAAATCTATATTATATATTTTATTGTTATTCAATTTTAATCTTTGAACATTACTAAATTTTTGAATTCCATCCAATTCATTAATTAGGTTATTACTTAAATCAATTTCTTCGATTTTTAAGTATTCATCTTCAGGTAATTTAATATCATTAACATTCTTTACACTTTTTTCACGAAGATTTAGCATGTTTTCCCCTAAAAAACCTATTATCCTACCATCATACATGATTGAATTTAGGTCAATCTCCTTAAAAAATTCAATATGGTTATTTAAAAACTCGATTAATGGAAAATCTTGTTGATTTCTAAAATTAGTATAAATAAAATTAACGAGTATCTCCTGGCTTTTCTCCGAAAAATCTTTATTTAAATGAGAAATTATAAAAGGAATATTCTGAAACCCAATATATCTTGATGCTTCTCTAATTAATCCCTGTAAACGAATATTTACTGCATCAGTTTCTAAAGTAATTATTATATCATTAGCATTTCTTGCCAATGTACTTATGATTGGAAGTTTATTATCATCCAATAAACATTCTAACTCATCTTGGCTCAAGTATTTTAGATATCCGTTATCGGCCAAGAATGTCATCACAGTTTCATGTCCACTTGCATATCTCAATGCAATTTCTTCTTTAATCCGATTTTTTGCTAACGGATCACCAACGTCAGATAACCTTTTCAAAAGGGGAAATGCTAAATTGCGGTGCAAGATCCTCGTGTCATAGTCATTTTCTGCCCAAGCTTGCATGTTAGAACAATGACCCATAAATTCTTCCTCAGGATCTATTTGATATATCCCCCTACCACCTCCTTCCATGGATCTATCCAATGATTCTGCCGCTTCATCGATTGAATCAAGTTCATCATAATCTCTTACTTGATCCATGGGTAGGTTCAATAAAAGATACATGCATTGCGTAAAAATCCTATTCTTTACATAAATATTAGTTCTATCACCTTCCAGTTTTAATTTAATGAAATCATTGATCTTGAATTCTTTGACTGGATAGCGTGAATTGGCAAGCATTTTAAAAGCGAATTATGTTTTTGTTAAAATGGATTTGTAATCGTAAATTTTTATTAAAATTTTTATTTAAAAATTCCACCAAATAATATTTTTGTCTCTTAATAATAATAAAAATAATGATATATAAATAGGATAATAGTTCAAGTTTTTCTTAAAATTGTTCCAGATACTTTATTTAAACACCACACCACACTGAGGACATTCCCCCCATCCTATCTTTACTCGATAGGTACAATCTGGATTTGGACATTCAATTTCTTCTTCTTCTAAAAGATATTTTTGTCTATATTCTACACTTATTTCACTAGCTTTATTAACATTTTTAGTCAATTTAATCGTATCAAAACGCATTCCGCATCTCGGACAAGGGTTGGTGATGTCCTTTTTCCAAATAGTTTTACCACAACTAATGCAAAATCCCTCAATATCACCCAAAACATCATCTAAGAGAGAATCTTCAGATTCAGCTATAGAAACCAAGTTTAGATCCTCATAACGCGTAGATCCTTCAATTATATTAATTACTGATATGGTTCCCCCTTCTGGTTTTGATAATATAGTAGATAATAATGACATGTCCCACAATGAGGTTTTGGGAACCCCTAGATCCAATGCGAACTTTATAATCATTTTCTCAATTAAAATTTCATATGGTTCTTTTATTGCGTCCCAAATATACTCTTGTTTAATCAAATCGTCAGAAATCTCCTCTGAAACCAGATCTAAATCTAAATTCATGGCTTTTTTTTTAGAATCTAAATTAACTCGAATGATTTCGGAGACCAATTTATCTTTAATCAATTGCTTTGTAATTTTACCTAATACATCTTCCTCATGGAAAAAGAATATATCATCTCCTCTACTAAACATGTAAAATCCTTGTTTACTAGACATGATCTTGTCTACATGATAGTCTATCTTAATTTTTTTTACATTGTAGTGCTTACAAAATTCCTTGATTTCAAATTTAAAATCTCGCGTAAGCACTGAATTGAGATAAATATAAAAGAGTGTGAGATACAAATCATGATTTTGTTCTAGGTCGAAGTAGTTATTACCAATATTCATGATCATTTTTATGATTTGGTTGATGATAGAATCAGCAACTCCAATACTTACATAAAAATTTACTAAATCCGTTAATCTTGAGATCAGTCCACTAGCTTCATTAAAAAAGATTAGATCTTTATTCAGATATAGTTCATGACCTAATTTTTCGATACCTAGTTCTGTGATAAAATATCTTTGTTCTTGTATATTCTGTGATTGGTTTGTGTACAATCGTTTTTCAACACTGTTTTGGCTTAAATGATATTGCAAGTATTTAGAAACTGTAGACCTACTTAATCCAGAGTTTTCAATAACAGTTGTAAATCTTTGTGGACCTAAATTACGTAATAAATAGAGAATACGCATGTCTTTTCTGCTAATTTTTCTTGCATCTGTTAATATTTGCCCAACTGAACGAGAAGAAATTGGAAAAACACTCATAAATATCTAAAAAAAATCCGTATATATATACTTTTACATATACTCATACTTAGTATCAAAATTAGTATAAAAAATTACCAAAGACCTTAAAAAAAAATTTGTTATTATATTTATAATAATAATAAATTTAATTTTTAAAATAAATAAGTGAAAATTATGTCCCAATACAGATTTAGGCTTACGGGAGTTCCACCTGATCAAGCAATCAAGCTAATTGAAGTCGATCCAAATCAAAATATTGCTGAGATCAAGAAAACCGTGCAAAGAGAATATAAATTAAACCCAATTTTGGCAATCCAATTTATATTCAAAGGAAAAGTCTTACCTGACCAATTAAAGTTCGCTAAGATAGGTATCCATCCAAAAAAAGATGTTATAACCGTGATGGCTACCCAAGCTGGTGGATTTTAAAACAAAGGCGTTTATTTCTTTTTTTCTTTTTTTTCAATATTTTTTAATAATTCAGTTAGGAAACTTTAAGAGGGATATATATTGATAAATAAAACAATTTTTTGATAAAAAAACCTTAAAGTATTAATTATCATTAATGAAAGATATATAAGCTTTAACAGATAAAAAGGATAAATCTCATGTCTAAAAAAAGTAAGGTTGCTATACAGAAGATAAACTCTGAAAATGTCGAAAGTGCAGTCTTTCGTGCCCTTGAGTTAATAAATGCTCAATCCTTAATGAAAGAGGGGCAAACAATTCTTTTAAAGCCTAATATTTTAGGAGCTAAACCACCTGAACGTGCTGTAACCACGCATCCAAAAGTGGTTGAAGCCGTTATCCATTGGATAAAGCAATTTAATCCATCAAAAGTGTATGTTTGTGATTCGGCGGGAACTCAAAAACCGGGAACAACGGAAATTGCCATGAAAGTAAGTGAAATAAAAGCCCTATGTGATAAAGAAGGTGTTGAATGTGTTCCCTTCGAAAAAACTGAACGTAAAATCTATAAAGTTCCAGATCCTTTAGAACTTGAAGAGATCACTAGTTCTATACTTTTAGAAGAAGCAGACATCATAGTTAATATTCCAAAAATGAAAACTCATGGTCAATGTCTACTCACATGCTGCATAAAGAATATGTTCGGAACGATTTTACTAGGAAATAAGGCAAAAACCCATGCTCAAGCATCAATACTCGATCATTTTTCAGCTGCATTAGCAGACATTTATTCTGTATCTAAACCTCATTTGACGGTAATTGATGGATATCTATGCCAAGAAGGGCAAGGTCCATCAGCAGGAGAGGTGGTTAAGATGGACTTAATCTTAGCAGGGTATGATCCCGTTGCATTGGATTCAATTGTTTGTAACATTATTGGATTTAATCCAGAAGACGTAATTCATTTAAAAAAGGCAGCAGAAAAAAAACTAGGCACGATGAACTTGGAAGAGATTGAAGTATTGGGATCCCAAGTGAAAGATGTCTTTCGAAAATTTAAAAAACCTAAAATCAGACCCGTATCTGCCCCTTTACCTCGCTGGTTAGCAAATTATATTGGGAAAACTATTTTTAAAGCAACAGTAAAATTCAATCCAAATAAATGCAAGTTATGTGCTACGTGCTGGGAAAATTGTCCTGCAGATGCTATTACTCCTCCAGGAGAAATTAAGAAAGGTAATATTCCAAAATGGAATAAGAAAAAATGTATAACTTGTTATTGCTGTGTGGAGTTATGTCCCCATGAAGCTGTTAACTTTAAGATAAATTACGCAAAGAATGCGATTTTTTCATGGTTCACACCCGTATTAATAGCTGTAATAGCAGGATTGTACTTACTGCTTACTTGGATTTCCACTTTCTAACTAAATTACAAACATTATAAGTTTTTTATACTACCTTAATTAGTTTCCATTACCGTTTAAGAACTACTATGAGGATTAAAAATTTTGTTTCTTAAATAACAAATCTTTTATGGTTTTATGGCAATATATGAATAAATATATATAAAAATAATTAAATTATAAAGCTCAAAAGATATGAAATTCGCTATATTAAACGGATCACCAAAAGGGACTGCAGAAAGCGTATCAATGCAATATATTTTATATATCAAAAAGAAACATCCAGAACATGAGTATGTATTCTTAGATATTGCTCAAAGAATTAAAGTAATTGAAAAAAATGGCGAAAAATTTAACGATATAATCGAGACTATAAAAGAATCAGATGGTGTTATATGGGTGTTCCCCGTATACGTAATGCTCGTATGCTCCCAGTATAAACGATTTATAGAATTAATTTTTGAGAGAAACAAGGAACATGTTTTCAAAGACAAGTACACTGCTGTTTTATCAACCTCAATTCACTTTTATGACCATACGGCTCAAAATTACCTCCATGCAATTTGTGATGATCTTGGGATGAAATACGTTGGTTACTTCCCGGCAGATAGCTGGGATTTGTTATATCCAAAAAGAAGAGCTCGCTGGTTATTATTTGGCGAACAATTTATTAAAGCAATTGAAACAAAGCAACCTACAACTCAACATTATCAAAAAGCTCAAATCAGAGAGTTTAACTATGAACCTGGAGACTTTAACCAAGAAAAAATTGATACTCAAGGTAAAAAAATATTAATTGTTTCAGAAGATACCAGTGATTCTACTAATTTGGGTAAAATGGTAAATCAATTCGTAAAGTCATTTTCAAATAATATCGAGTTAGTAAACATTTATGATATTGATATTAAGGGCCCTTGTATCGGTTGTATACATTGTGGATACAACCATGAATGCATTTATAAAGATAAAGATGGATTCACTGATTTTTGGACAAATAGAGTGATGAAAGCAGATATCTTAATATTTGCAAGCATAATAAAGGACAGGTATTTATCATCAAGGTGGAAGTTAATTTATGATAGAGCTTTTTTCAACAACCATACTCCTACGTTAATAGGAAAACAATTAGGCTATATTATATCTGGTCCTCTTAGCCAGAATCATAATATTAAAGAGATGCTCATGGCACACATTGAATACCAAGACTCTAATTTTGTTGATGGAGTTACTGATGAATTTGGCGACTCATCACATATCGACTCTCTTCTATATAACTTAGGTAAACAAGCAGTTAATTTTTCAGTTACCGACTATATAAAACCAATTTCATTCTTGGGAGAAGCAGCAATGAAATCTTTCAGAGATGACGTTTATGGCAGGGATCGTTTTGTATTTTTAGCAGATCATGAATATTATGAAAGTCATGGCGTTTATGATACATTCCCCCAAAATGATGAAAGAGCTAAAAAGATGAATGCAAAACTCATTCCATTATTGAAAATTGATAAAGTTAGAAAAAAAATTAATATGAAACAAGAATTTCTAAAACCTTTTAAAAAAGTACTTGAAGATCCGAGGAAATAAGATCATGACATGGGGTGGAAATTTAACAAAAAAGGGATCTGACCATATTAGAAAATTAAGAGATGCAGATAATGTAATAAAATTTCTAGAGCAATTTAAAGAAGAAGTCAATGAAACTGACAAAAATCATGTTTCAAGAACTATTGATTTAATTGTGAATAGGTTCACAGATCAAAAAAACACTTAAAATAAATTATACTACTCACCCATTAATTTTTTAATCATTAGTATTAACTGATCAGCTACGTTTTGAATAGTTTTTGTGAGATTAATTTGGAAAAAGGGTAAATCAATATTCTCACTAAATTCCTCTAAAGATATATCTCCTTCGCCATATTGTTTCAATTCTTTAAATCCTTCAAGGCTTTCAGGAACTATCCCTATCATGAATACGTTCAAGTCTGGTTGTTTTTCCATGATAAGATCTATCACGATATGAACTGGTATTGTATGGGTAGAAATCGGAACGTAATCGCTTATGTTTTCTCTTGCTAATATGGCAACAGTGCCTGGAGGACCAGTTAATGTACAAGTATCAATCAAAACGAGATGTGATGGTACGAATGAAACCACATCTTCAACACGAGACATAGGATCTATTCCAGCATTAATAAACAGAACGTTTTCATTAGCATGGGGTAATAATTCACTAATAATATAAGGTCCTACACCATCATCGGCTAATTTTTCCTCTCCTATCCCCATAAAAACGATCTTAGAAGCATTTGATAATCTACTTGATAATTTGAGAAAGAAATCATTCATCTATAGTAAGATAAATGAAGTATACTAATTTAATTAAATGAAAGTAAATCTTAAATTTTGGAAAAAGTTGAAATAAATTACTATGCTCTTAAAAGATAAAAATATAGTTATCACGGGTGCTGGTCGAGGAATTGGAAAAAATATTGCTATAGCTTTTGCTAAAGAAGGAGCAAATCTCGGGCTCATATCAAGAACATTAGAAGAACTTGAGCAAACTAAAAAAGAGATAGAAGAACTCTCCCTAAATGGAAAAGTAATAATTAAAAGTACAGACATTACTAAATACGAGGATGTTGCTGAAGCTTTTGAGCTATTCAATGAGGAATTGGGTCTCCTTAATGGAGTAATTGCTAACGCAGGGGCATCTAGAATGGGATCCACTCACGAATTCGATAATGACAGATTTTCAAATATTGTAAATGTTAATATTTTAGGTGTTTATCATACATTTAAAGCTTGTTATCCATATCTGAAAAAAGACGATAAAAATGGAAAAGCACGCTTTTTAATAACTGGTAGCGCGGCATTTCCTAACGCAATGCCGAAATTTGCAGCTTACACGGCAACAAAGTATGCAACAGTAGGATTGCAAAGATCTATGGCTTTAGAATATAAAAAAGAAAATATCACTTTCAATCAAATTCTGCCAACAATGGTCGATACTAGATTATCTCGAGGAAGGAAAACGGGTGATGGAAATAAACCTGACAGTGTTATGAATCCGTGGGATTTAAATGACTACTACCTCTTTTTCATGTCTGATCTATCAAACAG
>JAGXNU010000070.1 GCA_019894815.1 Promethearchaeota archaeon | reverse complement strand
GTTATTTAGTCCGAAAATCTCCTCAAATTAATTCTTCTTTAAGAATTAATTAGCAAATGCGTTACACCAAATTATTATAGTAGTATTTCACATTTAGTCTCCTTCATAGTTTAACCAATTCTTTCATTTTCTTAGTTAAAAGTTAAGAAAACTCTTCTTGACTTATAAAGAACAATAAATTGCATTACCTTTATATATAAATCTAACACATTATAATTATAACTTTAATTACGAAATCAAGTGAAAAAAAATGGGAAACACTTTTGGTATAATAGCTTTAATTTTTGGAATTATTGGACTATGCTGTGGATGGTTCCTTTCATTTTTTGGATTTGCCTTTCCAGTTGTAGCTATAGTCTGTGGAGCAATTGGAATAAAAAAAGATGATTCATCAGGAATGGCGATCGCTGGATTAGTCCTTGGAAGTATTAGTGTTATATGCATTATATTAGTAACTGTAGTTCTTGTCGCTTTTATAAATGAATTATTAGGCGCCGGATACGGTTTCTACTAATTACTTCAATAATATAAACGATCGAAAATATAAATTCTTTTTTTCCTTTTTAGTGAAATTCTTTATAAGGTACAAACAATTTGATTTCAATTGTATAGAGAGGATTATAACTCAACTCATGACTGAAAAGAAGAATAGGAGTAAATTTGTAACTGGAATTTTAGCAATTTTTGCTTTTTGGCCCTTATTACTGAGCCATCATCCAGAATGTGATAAATTTGATAATCACACTATTAATATGGGAAAATTAAGATTTTGTATTGGATGTTTTATTGGTTATCCAACAGCTTTTGTAGGAATAGCATTGATAGATTTTTGGAATATTTCTAATATTATTCCTACTGATTACTTTTTTATAATTAGTATTATTTTAATCAGCACGTTTTTCATGAGCCCTTTACACCTAACAAGAGTGAAACTTGTGAAGATAATTCAGAAGTTTTTGATTGGATTGGGATCGTCATTTTTGTTTTGGTGGATATGGTCTTTACCTAATCCTCCAATGACAAATTATTTCATATTTAGCTATACATTTTCCATTATACTAGGAGTACTGAATTTTTATCATGTTTATGGTTTTCTTGGTACGTGTTATAAATGTGATACTCCCTTTTCTTGGGGAATATGTAATGGATTTGATACGATTAGAAGCAATTTGACTAAGTTTAAAATGGATGATTTCATGCATCATTTTGATGATTTCTCTAAACAACTCGAAGAAAGGAAAAAAAGGAAAAAGAAATCATATTGATTATTTCATTTTAGTAAGATGTCCCAGTTGAAATGTGTATTGACCAATTCTTTCACGAGATTTATTTCTTGTTCTTGAATACTTGGTTTAACCCGTTCCATATTACGTATTGTCGTGTATGTATCAGAAGGCGAAAGAATGATTGGAATCTTCTTCTTGTTTGCTTCATTAATGACGGTTGCATCAGGTTTAATGAATCCCGTTAAAATTAAGGCTGAAACATTTTCATTTAGAGCAGCAAGTGCAACATCGGACCTATCACCACCAGTGATTACTACCGCTTTTTTAACCGAACGCAAGTATTTTAAAGCAGCTTGCACGTTCATCGCTGCTATAATGTAAGTTTCTACGACTTGATCTAATCCTTCAATTGCTAATTCATTTAATAATTCGCCCCCAATTGCCCACTGAAGCTCTGAAACTCTAGGACTTAGTAGTTCCAAGCTTTTTGGAATTATAGCTATGATAGAAATGTTATATCTTTCGATGTGGTTTTCTCGTAATTCTTCAATACGGGCCTTGTACTCGTGATCGATTTTATTGAAAATTACACCCTTAATTTTGACATCTCTAAATTCAAAGTATTTCTTAGTGAAAAAGAGGTTGTCGATGCACTTATCAGAAGATTCAGTCTGTATATACACCAATTCGTTAATACCTAATGTTTTAGCCACAGTAACATCATCTAAGCCAACTCTAATGTATTTTTTTATTGAAGGCGCTCCTTCAATAATGATGTAATCATATTTTTTACTGATTTCTTCATATGCTTGCTTTATTGAAATGAGATGACCTTCCTTTTTTGATGAATCGATTAAATCAACATAATAACAATCTGGTATGGAAACGGGGCTTATGATATCATATGGTAAATCTGTCTTAAATACGGTGTTTTGAATGAACCCAACATCGCGATCTGCTTTATCTGAGAACGCACCCCTAGGAATGCCTACTGGCTTGAAATAAGCAACCTTTTTTCCTTTTTCTTGCAAGTTGAGCATTATACCTATTGCCAACAAGGATTTTCCAACATGTTCATGAAGAGAACATAAATATACTGCTTTGACCATTTTCAATTCCCTTTTTCTTATTATCTATTATTAATTATTATATTATTAATTATTCCCTTGATATGGTTATTTTAATATCAACGGCGCTGTATGATTTTGTAAAGCTTAATAGTGGATTTATATCCAATTCCATTATTTCAGGAAATTCATTAACTAATTGAGAGAGATTTAATAAAACATCCAATATTGCTTCAATATCAGATGGGCTTTCTCCCCTTACTCCTTGTAGAAGACTAAAAATTTTGGTTTTTTGAAGCATTTCCATGGCATCTTCTCTTGTAAACTTATATGAGAGTGCAAAAGCTACATCTTTAAGAAAATTTGCGTATATTCCACCCGATCCTATCATGATCAATGGGCCAAATTGAGCATCCCGTGACATGCCAATAATTAATTCATTGATTTTCTTTTCTTGATTGAAATCAATCATTTCTTGGACTTCTACACCATATATTTTTACATTTTGTGGACCAAATCGCTTGGAATTATCAACAATTTGAATATAAGCTTCAAATGCTTGTTCTTGGTTTTCAATATTTAAAATTAATCCCCCAACATCAGTTTTATGGATGATCTGAGGACTTACGATTTTCATCACGCTTTTACCTAGTTCTTTCTGTATTTCCATTGCTTGTCTTGGGGTTTTTGCTAATCGAGATTTAGGAGATTTGATGCCATAACATTCAAAAATCTCGCTTGTTTCATGACTAAGCAAAACTGTTCTTCCATCATCACGTGCATTATTAAAAATTTCTTTAACCCTTTCTTTATTAACATCAAATTTTGGTAATTCAATACCCTCTAATGATTTTGAGTTTAAAAATTCGCTCCTGTTTATTAAAGCTTTTAGTGATCTTGCAGCTCGCTCTGGAAAAGAATAACAAGGTACTCCGTTTTGTTTTAAAAATTGCCTTGCCTTTTTCACTGATTTTTCCCCAAGGAAAGCGCAAACAATTGGTTTATCTGCTAAATTTGAGGAGCTTAATTCTAATATTAGGGATGCTACATCATCGGGATGGGTTTGAGCTTGAGGACTCATCAAAATAAGAGCTCCATACGTAGTAATGTCATCATCATTTATGATAACATCATATTTTCCTCGGTTCAAGCCAAAAATAGTCTCAATTGCAAAGCGATATCGATCTGGTGGTGCATCTCCTATCAGATCTATGGGGTTAAATATAGCAGCCTCAGGAGGTAAATTCTCTCTTAATAAATGAAGAATTGGCTCTGAAAATCGGGCGAATTTTATTTTTTCACGTTCGAAATGATCAGTTGCCACGATTCCAGGGCCTCCTGCATTAGTAATTATCGCAAATGCATTTTCATGAGGAATAGGTTGACATAGAAATATTTCACCATAATCGAATAAATCTTCTATAGATTGTGCTCGCAACACACCACATTTTTCAAATGCTAATTCATAGGCAATATCCGATCCTGCGAGTGCACCAGTATGACTTGAAGCAGCTCTGGCTCCTGCTTCACTAACTCCTGACTTTAAAATTATAATCGGTTTTTTCCGTGTGGCTTTTGAAACTACTTCAAGAAATTTTCTCCCATTCTCAATACTTTCTAAGTAGCATAAAATTACTTTGGTATCAGGATCATCAACCAAATACTCGATAAAATCAACTGAATCAAGGTCAGCTTTATTTCCCAAACTGATATTGCATGAAAATCCATATGGTTGTTCCATCGAATAGTCCATGAAAGCTGTTAAAAAAGCACCTGATTGCGATATCATCGCTATATTTCCTTTTTTAGGTGTTTCAGATGCAAAAGAACCATTATAATTTAATCCTATAAAACCTAAAACATTAGGACCAATTATCCTCATTTTATATTTTTGAGCGATTTGAATCAGTTTGTTTTCTCTTTTTACTCCTTCTACTCCGATTTCTTTAAAACCAGCACTTATGATAATGAGTCCTTTTATTTTTTTCTGACCACATTCTTCTGCTACAGAAAGTACTAATTTTGCAGGAATCACAAAAATCGCTATATCAATTACATCGGGAACTTCTAATACATTCTTAAATGCCTTGTAACCACCAATTTCTTTGAACGTATCAGCTTTCGGATTAATAGGATACACTCTACCGGAGTAACCAGAGTCAATTATATTATTTAACACGTTATATCCAACTTTTCCCGCCGTAGGACTTGCCCCAATGATAGCTATGCTCTTAGGATTAAAGAAAAATGAGATATCTTCCTTAGCGGTCATCTTGAGTAGCTCCACGAGTAACTTATTGATTACTAATATTTTCTAATCGTTAGTAAATCAATTTCCAATATTTTTATTAAAGAATGATTCTATATGAATTTTATAATAAATATTTATAATTTTAATAATCTTTTATTGCATATGACTAAAGCTATAATTTCTACAAATAAAGGAGATATAAACCTAAATCTATTTGAAAAAGATTCTCCTATTACAGTTGCAAGCTTTGTCTTCCTCGCACGTCAAGGATATTATAACGGACTCAAATTTCACAGAGTTATCGATGACTTTATGATTCAAGGAGGCTGTCCTTCTGGAACGGGGCGTGATGGACCACGTCAAAAGGGGATCACATCATTTCCGTTTCAAGGAAAAACAGTATCATATCCCTTCACTGACGAATTCAAGAGTGGGAGAGTATTTGATAAACCAGGATTGTTAGCCATGGCAAATTCAGGACCACGCACTAACGGGAGTCAGTTTTTCATTACTCATGTTATTACAAGTCATCTTACAAATAAGCACACCATATTCGGGGAAGTTGAGGGTCAAGCTGATCAAGATGTAGTCAATGCAATTGCACAAGGAGACGAGATTATCAAGATAATGATAGTTCAGAAAAATTAGATAATAAAAAAAAATTGTTTTTTCTATTTTTTAATTCTTGTTATTTAGCACTCTGCTCAATAATATTAGAAATCTTCCCAATCAATAAATTCAACTTCAGTATTATCTTCAGCATCATCGATTTCATCCCATTCGCCATCATTATAATCACCTTCTTCTTTGTAGTCCCCCCAATCATCATCTTCACCAAAATCTTCGTACTCATAATCAAGTTTCTTATTATTATTGTTCACATCATTTAAGTCTTCATTCAACATCAAAAGACCCCTCACCTTTCACAATAATATTTTTAAATCCAATGTGTTATTTTTAAAGAAATAATGATCAACTATATTTTTAAAGGTTACGTTTTAAGACAAAATGTTTCAAGAAGGAGATATATATTAAGAACTTTCGATAATTAAATTAATAGTCTTTAAATAAAACTTTAGTATCGAAATATTATAAAAATTTATTAAAATCATCTCTATTTACTAATTAAGCAAGATTGTTTCATTAATTTATATAGTAATTTTCTTTTAAAGAGCATTCAAAGGTATATTTCTATGAGTAGGGAATTGAGAGATTTAATAGAATCAATAGATTCTGCCAATCAAGCACATACGGATTTGGTAACTGTTATTAAATACTTAAAAGAAGAAGTACAAAGATTAAATCTAAGAGTAAATGAACAAAAAAGAATCATAAAAAATCAAGGTCTTAAAATTTCTGAATCCCATGACTCAGATATTCCAGAAGATGTTTTAATTTTAAAGGAATTGATTACTAACCAAAGAGAGGACCTTAATAAAAAGGATAATCATATTAGGATTTTGGAGCAAGGTATTGAAGAACTTACTAAATCTTTAGAACAGGCAAATAATGGTGAGAATATAAATGAAGAGTTGAATCAAGCACAAATCTGGATAACACAATTAAAAGAGGATAATAATAAGATAATAAATGAAAATGAAAATCTAAAGAAAAAGATTGAAAAATTTGAAAATGAAGGAAGCTTTTTAGTAAGCGGGATGAAAAATGATGAATATCAAGAACTCATTGATGCTAAGAAAATTATTTTTCAATTAACAGAAGAAAATGGTTTAAATAGGGTAAAAATTGAATCCTTGAAAGCTGAGCATGGTGAATTACAGGAGAAATTTCAAGAAGCAATAAATGCTAACGAGAACTATCAAAATGAAGTAAATCTAGCTAATCATGAAATAGAACATCTCACCGTAGATTTGAATGAAGCTCAAGAAAAAGTTATTTTTTTAAAAAACAAAATTGATTCACTTCAAAGCCAAGAAGATGAAGAATTAACGAAATTGAGAAATGATTCCATAACCATTAATGAACTACTCGATATTATCTCAGAATTAGAAACTGATAAGGTTAATTTTTTACAAGAAGTAAATGCTAAAGATAAAAGAATTCTTGATTTAAAAGAAAGTAAAGAAGCTTTTGAAGAGAGAATTTCTGAGCAAGAGAAATTGATAACAGATCAACAATCCGAATATAAAAGATTAATGGATGAAAAGGAATCACAGTTAGATTCGAAAAGTAAAGATTTAATCCGGATTGAAAACGCCAACCAGCAACTAAATGAACTCATTATTGAACTTAAAAATCAAGAAGAAAAATTAGTACAACAAAAACAACAGCAACCAAATGAAACAATATCTCAAATAACTTCTCCAGTAGCACCACCATTTAATTCATTACCACAAAACATTTTCTTGATGATGCTTCAATTATTAGATAATGATAATAAAAATAGGATTATAGATCACTTGATTGAGGATTTAAGTCATCCAGAAAGAGAAATAAAAACAAGTGCTATTAAATTACTAAGTCTCATTAATAGTGAGAAAACTTTTCAGGCATTAAAAAATTTGATTCAAGACCCAGATTGGATTATAAAATTGTATTTAATTAAAGCATTTTCCAAATTTGATAATCCTGAAGTGATGAGTTTGCTTTCCAAATTTAGGAGTGATGAAGATCCTGATGTTAGAGAAACTGCTGAGAGAACCCTTGCAAAATTAAAACGTGCTAATTCTTGAAATTTATGAACTTATTTTAAATCTCCATGTGTTAACACTTTAATATAATTCATAATAGAGATCTTTTTTGGTTATAGAATCAATTTCTATCTAATGAAATGGTTAAAATGCGATCTTCAACCATGACTTACCTTTCATTTGATGTGTTGAGATAAGATGCGTAAGTTAAGCCCTAATAGATGGAATTGGTCAGAAAAAGATAATAAATGGGTGTTCATTGAATCTTGTAAAAATGGGGAGTATTCATACCAATATAGTATAGACCCCCCCAAAGAATTTGTCGATTTGACCTATAAAATTAAGACACTCAATGAAAAAATGATGCTTACTACGGATCCCCAAGAAAATGAGAAACTCTTCAATGAAATGATGAAGATTTCTAAAAGAATACAAAATATGAGAAAAGAAAGCTAAATTTTAAATTATAATATTAGAGCATAAATTATGAAGCTTGCTATAAGCGGAAAAGGAGGAGTCGGAAAAACCTTAATTGCTGGGACACTTTCGAGGCTTTTTGCTCGAGATAACTTTAAAGTACTTGCTATAGATAATGATTCGGCAATGAATTTAAGTTATACTCTTGGTATTGACGAAGATACTAAAGCCAAAATTGTTCCAATATCAGAAATGAAAGAAATGATTAATGAGCGAACTTCAGTATCAGGTGCCGAGTCTGGAGTCTATAACATAAATCCTGAAGTTTCAGATATTCCTGATCGTTTTAAAGTAGAAGGACCTGATGGTTTACAATTATTGGTATTAGGAGGAATCGAAGAACCTGCAACGGGGTGTTTATGTCCTGAGAATGCTCTAATTCGCAAGCTTTTATATAATCTTCTCGTGAAAAGAGATGAAGTTGTTATTGTCGATTTTGAAGCAGGTTTAGAACATCTTGGAAGAGGAACTGCAAAAGGAATAGACGTCATGATCGTCGTAACTGAACCATCTCAAAAGTCCTTGGATCTCTGTCAGAAGATCATTGAATTATCAAAAAAGTTAGGAATTCTAAATATTTTTCTCATTGCAAATAAAGTTATTAATGAAAAGCAAATAGAAAAAATAAATGAACGTGTGAGAGAGTGGCAAGTTCCATTATATCATTCACTACCTTATGACACTGAGATAGGAAATGCAGATCTAAATGGGATATCTCCAATAGATTATAATCCTCAATCAGATGGAATGAAATCTCTTAAAGTTCTTTATCTCAAGCTAAAAGCTTTAAAAAAGGAATTGTTTGATCTCTAATTTTTTAGAACTATATAGTCTATATAGCCTACTTTTTTCATACCTTCTTCAATATAAATCTTTGGAGCAATCCAAAAATTATGAAAATTAAAGAAAAGGAGGGAGGGAGCGATGGTTAAGAAGAAAGAAAATGTATTGGCTTTAGGAATGTATTGTTTAATAATTGCAATCACGATCCAAATACTTGGTGACGGTAACATTCTGATAGATTTCGCTTCTCTATTTTTCATCTTGATGGCCATTTTTTCTATTGCCATACATGTCGTGAATACATCTTCTGTAAAGAAGAAGAAGTAGAAGAAGATTTGATTTTTTTTTAAATTACATCGGATAAATCCATATTTTGATCTTCTGCAATTTCTTTCCATTGTTCTATTGCTTCCAATGCTATTTCTTCACTCATTTGCTCAATTGCATACCCCGCATGGACGATAACATACTTTCCTACTTCGGGATCCATGATAAGTGCAATAATTACAGTCTGTTTAAGACCATCAAAATCTATCAGTGCGGAATTATTTTCTTTATCAATACTAATGATTTTTCCCGGAACAGCTAAACACATATAATTAAAAACCTAATTTTATTGCTAATTGTCCAAATTTTTTATTCTAAAAAAAACTAATTGTTTATATTAAATTGTATCTCGAATTAGTACATTAGATACTAATTTTCATGATGTGAAAAAAAGATGTTCTTAGATAAATTAAAGGAAGTTCCTAAAAATCTTTATTTAATTATAATGTTTGTGGGAGGATTTATCCTATTTTTAGCAATAAACACGCTAGTATTTCAAGCTTTTAGCGTCTATAGCCTTTTTGCTACGCATGGAATCCTAGATTTCGAATTTGCTTGGACTATTACTTGTTACGAGAAAAGTTTCAGGT
>JAGXNU010000006.1 GCA_019894815.1 Promethearchaeota archaeon | reverse complement strand
TGGAGATACATAACAATTATCACTAATATTAGGGCTTCTTCCATTATATTCAAGTATTACCATTGTTCTTCAACTATGTTTTTACTATTAAACTGAAAAAAAGGTAAAATTCAAACCATTTAAATTTAATTAAATTATCAAGTTAAATAATCTCTTTTCTTAATAATGAAAATCTACAACTTCATAAATTTTCGATTCGTTAGAATTTCAATTTAATTAAAAATATTTATAGGATCTCTTGATTCAAAGAAATAAAAATCATCATGAGGAAACTCTAAACTCAGAATGTTATGCATTTTTTTCAAAGCAATAGTGTAACAGTTATAAAGAGATATTCCTATCAGGTTTAAATGGGATTCTTTAGCGTAACTAGCAATTTGATGATTAAAATAACCAGAGATATAACAATCACATTCATTTTTTAATGCCTTTCTAAGATAATTGATATTTAATTTATTTTCTCCTACAATACAAATTTTCTTAACTTCTGAATTTAAATCACCTACGAATATAGCGTCTTCAACCTCTAGATTAGATTTAATCCTTTTAAGTAAATTATCTAAAGTCATAATTTTGTTGTTCCCTGTATAATAATTTGGGACGCATATTCTACCTATAGGAACGGAATCGCCCCTATTGTTTTCAACATTAAGTGTTTGATCCAATTTTAAATAGAGTGATTCCATAATAGTATCCGAAACACCTCCCTCAGCAGCTATAAAAGTTGAGTTTAAGATAAAAATTAATAAGGGATATCTAGATAGTAAATTTATCTTATTTATTAATAATTGGTTAAAATTAGTGATAGGGTTATTATTAAAGCCGTTGAGAGAAATTATAAGGTTTATTTTGTTCTTTACTGCATAATGAATTGATTTCAAGCTTAAATCAACCGTAAACAATATTTTTTTTATATGTTTCTTACTGTTGATTTGTCCGTAATATAATCCATAATATTCAGAATCGATTCTATAAATTTTAGGAGATAATTTGTTTTCAATTATTGATTCAATCTCATCAAAAAACATTCAATTTATAACCCCCTTGGTAATCTTTGAAATTTAATTAAACTAAAAAAAATAAAAGGCTGTGAAGGTTTTTTAAAGTATATTATTTTTAATCATTATAAATATAATTATGGTAGGTATGGTGAGTTATTATTGAATAACGATGATTGTATATTTTGTAAAATAATTGAAAAAGAAATTCCTTCAAAAATTCTGTATGAAAATAATGATACGGTCGCATTTCTAGATGTTTTACCAATATCTCAGGGTCATACGATTGTTATTCCTAAAAAGCATTATACTAATCTAGAAAACATCCCGATAGATGATTTATATGAGGTTATGGCGACTGTCAAAATTGTATCTAATTTGATTTATAAAAATTTGAATATTGATGGATATAACATATTGCAGAATAATTATAGGGCTGCTGGGCAAGTAATTAATCATTTTCATATTCATATAATTCCCCGGAGTAGAGCAGATGGAAAGTTCAGATTATTAATCCCTAGAGAACAAGCAAAAGAAGAAGAACTCAATCATACACTGAAAATTATTAGGGATTCATAAAATTCAACTTTTTAGTTTAGTTTAAAAGACTATTTTTGCATTGTAATGCAAATAAGGTTTTTTTTAATTATGAAGAAGAAGGAATTCATTAAACAAAAAAAGAAAATCATTCTAAGTAGAATAAAAGATTTCTTCTCAGACGAGTATGGTGGCAATCTAATAGAATATGCTCTATTAATTGGATTAGCTTTGTTTATTTTCTTTATAATTATAGGAGTTATGACATCTTTACTAGACTGGCCTTTAGATTTAGCAAATAATTTTTGGGAAGATTTTGGTGCGTTACTAAAAAACTAATTTCTTTAAATCATGAAATTTAAGTTTTTAAATTGTGTATCCTAAAGAAGAACGGATAGATTTTATTCCAGATCTTTTATAACAAGGTTTTTTATGATCTTAATATTATATTTTTCTGTCCATATATGAATATTCTCCAAAACCAACTTTTTTTCGACTTGAAGGAAATTTATAAAATCATCAAAAGGAATTTTATTAGCTCCTTTAAATAAATTCATTATTTTTTCGTTAATTACTGCATCATCAGGTGGGAATAATTCTCTCTTTTTTGCCTTCATTTTTTCTATAACATCGTCAAATCTACCGTAATCAAAAAAATGTTCCACAATTCTGCTAATTACCGAAGCAGGAGTACTTCCAAAAACCCCTACTAATTCTTTGACTTGATTCATACTTATTCGACTTAAAGTTACCGTTGTCCGTGTAGTTTCAGTCATTTTAACATTGGTTTAGCTTTATTTTACAAATATTAAATAATTCTGTTGCTTTTAAGTTTATGTTTATTGATGATAATAATGCATAAATAAGCATCTTTATATAAAACTCGGTACTATAATATATTATAACAATAGGCACTGTCTCATAAGTTAAAATGTCGAGAAATTGTCGAATAAATTAACGTAATGGAGAAAAATAAAATAAAAAAAGGAGGAATAAATTATGGTAAGTAAGGTTATAAATGACAGCAAATTTAATTCAAAAGAGTATATGACTCCAATTCAGAGTAATTTGATCAATAAACTAAGAAATAGTGGACCGATTACTCGAAGAGATTTAGTGAAAATACTAAATAGCCCTCGAACTACTATTTATGATAATCTATTAAAGCTACAAAAAAGAAAACTTATCGAAAAATTTACAAGAAACAATGGAATGAGAGGTAGACCGTTAGTTTTTTGGAAAGTTAAAGAGTAAATATCTTTTTTTTTTTATTATAAACGAAATTAATGGTTTAATAAAAGACAATAACTCCAACATTTCCACTCCAAATTTAAAAATTAAACAATAAAAAGAAAAATATGTATATTATAATTAAACAAGCCCCAGTTTTAAATTATTTATTAATATTTAAATTCAATTATTAACAATTTAATTTTAGCTTTTTATCTCTTAAGTATAAACAATTTCCAATGGAAAAATAGGAGTAAACAACTTTAGGAAATTTATAAATTCCAAATTTTTTATTTAGGAATGTAGTAATATTCGTTGATTCTTTTTTGATAAGTATCTTTTGTACTACCTATCTTATTAACTCGAGGCCTTTTAGTTTCTTTTTCTCTTCTAAAAGTGATTCCCATCATTTTCAAAAATAAATTAAACCCATCCCTTAAATTTAAAGGGGCGAGTGCTCTTCCTTCTATACCTGGAGTTCCTTCAAATACTAAGATCGAGTCTGCTATAAAATCTTGAGTTATGATATCATGTTCTACAATGAACGCTGATTTTTTCAATTCTTCTATTGATTTTCGTAATAACTGTGCTACTGTTAATCTCATTTCTATATCTAAAAATGCAGATGGTTCGTCTAATAAATAAATATCAGCTTCAGTAGACAGACAGTCTGCAATTGTTACCCGCTGTAATTCACCTCCACTTAGTTCAGACATTTTTCTATTTTTAATATTTTCGAGTTGAAGGCTGTTTATTAATCGTTTTTTATACGATTGACTAAAATAAGGAGCCATTCTGATTTTAGTTAATGTGTCAGAAACTGCTTTAGATTCATTAATTTTAATATATTGAGGTTTTAAAGAAACTTTTAGCTTATTTTCCTCAAAATCATTAATTTTATTATCGGATACGATTTTATTAGCAATTAAATTTATAAATGTAGACTTTCCAATTCCGTTGGGCCCAAGAATCCCTAGAATTTCGCCGGCATGGACTTCACTCCCTGTTACTGTCAAGTGGAAGTCACCAAGAGTTTTTTCTAAATTTTCATAAGAAAAAATGCTCGCACCGGTATCAAATAAAGAATTAATTGGGGGCCTTTCGTGAAATTGAATAGGTTCATCCCTAATTCTTACATTTTCATCTTTAATATATCCATTCAAATAGATGTTAATTCCCACTCTTACACCTTGCGGATGGGATATAATACCATACGCTCCAGGAACTCCATAAAATAAGGATATATAATCGCTTAAATAATCTAATATCGCTAAATCATGCTCTACAACTACTATAGTTTTATTGTCGTCACTAAGGCTTCTGATCAATTTAGCCATATTTATTCTTTCACTAACATCTAAGTAAGAACTAGGCTCATCTATAAGATATACATCAGCATCCTTCAAATAAGCAGCAGCAATTGCTACTCTTTGAACCTCTCCTCCGGAGAGAACAGATATTTTTCTATCAAGAATCCCATTAAGATTTAATTCTTCAACGGCTTTATCTAAAAGATCATTCACATCATTCTTTTTAAGGAGATCATAAACCTTACCAGCCACATGTTTAGGAATAAGGTTAATATTTTGAGGTTTATGAACAACTCTTAATTTTTTATTAAATAATTCTAAGAAATACTGTTGTAGTTCTGAACCTTTAAAAAAATTAATAATGGCATCGTTATCAGGAGAATCTTCATTAAATTTCCCCAAATTCATTTTCAGATTTCCTGAAAGAATTGATAACATCGTACTTTTTCCAATTCCATTTTGACCAATTAATCCTAAAACTTTTCCTTTCTTAGGAATTGCCATTCGAAATAAAGAGAATTGATCGGGACCGAATCGATAAGTTATCTGATTTTTCAAGGGATCTGGCAAGTTTATAATGCTTATCGCATTAAATGGACATTTCTTTATGCAGATGCCGCATCCAGTGCATAGACTTTCAGTAATTTCAACATGTTTCCCATCAAGGCTTAATACTATTGTTTTATCTCCTGTTCTTACCTTAGGACAGTATTTTATACATGGTTTTTCACCAAAAGGACTACATTTATCAGGCTTGCAGCGATCTTTATTAAGTACGGCTATTCTCAATACTATTTCACCACTGTTTAAAATGAAAAATGATAAATAATTTTTATGATTTACTCAGTTAAGGTTTTGTTAAGTAGTGAAAATAATTGATAAATAAAGTGTTCACTCACTGGCTAGAAGAGACAGTGGAAGAAATATCGAAAAGAAAATTAACAGAATTTACTTTTTCCACGGGTAAAACCCCCTCAGGGCATGTACACATAGGAATTTTAAGAGAGATCATCATTTGCGATGCTCTAAGAATAATTTTTGAGAAAAAAGGCAGTAAAGTCTCTTCTTATTTATTCATAGACGATTTTGATGCTGCTAAAAGATTTCCAGATTACATAGATACAGATTATCAAGAGAATTATTTAGGTAAACCTTTTGCTCTTATACCTTGTCCTTTTGAAGATTGCGGGTGTGAAAGCTATGCTCGTCATTTTGGAAATGAATTAATATCAACATTCGAATACTTTGGAATAAAAAATGAAATTATCTGGACCTATGATTTGTATCAAAAAAGAGAGATGCAAGAAAAAATAAGAGTTGCTCTTGAGAATACTGATAAAATCAAGGAAATTTTAAAAAAATATATTTTACCAACATTGGATGGCGAACGAAAGCGATTATTTATTGAGATGCAAAAATCATCGATACCTGCCATGGTTATCTGTGATCAATGCAATAAAATACAATATAAAGCCACAGATGGAACCATTCAGCCAAATAGGGTTATCAAGTATCTAAAAAAAGAACGAGAGGTAATATACAAGTGCCCTGGATGTGGATATAAAGGAAAAAAATCAATTTATAGTGGTAAATTAAAGTTAAATTGGAGAGTCGATTGGCCTGCAAAATGGACCTTATTTAATACAACTTGTGAGCCTGCCGGTAAAGATCATAGCGTAAAAGGAGGAGCATACGACACTGGGATAGAAATTTGTCAAGAAGTTTATGGTTATGAAGGTCCAATTACACTTCCATATGAATGGGTAAGATTAGCCAATCAAGATATGAAAACCTCTAAAGGTATTGTTTTTACTCCTAAAAAATATATGGATTTAGCTGATCCAGAACTTTACCGAATGTTGATATTAAGAACAAATCCAATGAAACACATTTCTCTGAGGATGGAAGAAATACCTCAATACTACGATTATTACGAAAAAATGGAAAATCTTTTTTATGGGATTGAAAAAGCCGAATCCAAAGAAGAATTTGATTTTTTTAATTACCTTTACCCCTTAACTAAGATTAACAACGTACCTATTCATAAACCATGCAAAATTCCTCTAAAACTATTAATTTTTTTCTCTCAAGTGCAAAATATTTTAAGCTTAAACAAATTGTATGAGAAAGCTATTTCATCCATGAGAACTTTAAATGATGAATGTTTGATATCATTTGAAGAATTTAAAGCTATATTAAAAAGAACAGAAAACTGGCTTAATGAGATTAAGTTATATATGGATAGTTTAAATGATCAAAAAGCTATAAGAAACATATTAAATAAAATTGAGATTTTTACAATTCCTGAAACAATTGATAAGAAACTCAAAAATAATTTATCCAATGACCAAATTAATGGATTAAAAAAATTCAGAGATTATTTAGCTGATAACGATTATCTTGATGCCGATTCAATTCAAAATAAAATATTTACTATAGCTAAAAAGGATTTAGAAATTCCACCAAAGAAAATGTTTGAAGCCCTCTATCTTATCCTTTTAGGATCGAAATCTGGACCAAGACTAGGGCCCTTTATTCAAATGCTAGAAAAATCTTGGTTGACGGAGAGATTAAATCAATTATTATAATAGCGAATTATAATAATTCTTTATTCTGATTCTTCAGTTATTTCTTTTTTCTTTTTAAACTTGTACCATTTCTTCTTCTTTTTATCTTGTAGAAGATTATAGCATTCAGAACAATAAGTGATACCCTCTTCAATCATTTTATCACATTTCTTACAATGTTTATGAGGATAAATATATTCTACTGATTGTTTTTTGTATCTTTCGTATTTACTCAATAAAAATCTCCAATGTTATATTAATTATTTATATATTCAATAAATTATAACTTTTTCACTCCGGGAACTATTTTAATTTTAAAAAATTGAGCATTCTTTAATTGATCCCTTGCTTCTAAGGGACACTCTGGAAAAAGAGACAAGTAATATTCCTCGCTATTAATTATTTTATTCAATTCTTCCTTCCAGCTCAATAAAACAGTATCGATTTGATCAGGTTTTACGAGAGCAAATATCGATCCTCCACCACCAGCTCCCGTTAATTTTGCAGCAAAAACATCTGAGTTGTGTTCAATTAAACGTATTAAAATATTATTATGCAACCCAATTCCATGCAAGAACCCAACATGTCTCATCATTTTATTCATAATGGCTGTATTTTCCTTGAAATAATCTCCCAATTGTTTCCAATCATGTTTCATCAAAGCAAAACGTGATTTCCAAGAAATCTCTGCAAGATATTGATAATCATCTATGATTATGGGATCCCCATCCAAATAATATCTCCTCAATTTTTCATGAACCGCTCCACTTTCATGAGATACACCTGAAAAACAGATTATTATTGGTAAACTTTTTATGTTGTATGTTAAATCGATCCTGTCGTATACTGCTAAAGGTTCCAATGAAATTTTCTTATGAGAAATTTTTCCAAAGTAGGAGCAAAACCCTAATCCTCCTCTCGCTATTACATATCGATCTCCATACCCCGCAGTTATTTTAAGATCCTGGTCTTCCACCTTAGTAGCAATTTCTGCTATAATATCTCTGTTTATTGGAAACTCTCCCGTTTTTAGACAATTAAAGTTATTATATAAACCAAAATATTTTGCCAAGCCATAGATAATCCCAATTATTATAGCTGCGCTCCCACCCAACCCACTTTGAAGAGGAATAGTTGTTATAATTCCAATTTCAAAATTCTCTTTTTCAAATTTCTCACTAAAACTGAAATTTGTCTTAATTAACCTATATATACTTGCATAGAAGAGCTTAAATTCCCCTTTTGATTTCTTCTTTATGTTATTTAAGTCCTTTTCGATCTTTTCTTCTTTTGAAACACAAATATTTAATTTACCAGTACTCTCTAAATTCGAATAAAATTTTACTGAACCGAACATTTCCCTCTTTTTTATATAAACAAAAACAGATAATGGGTTATCTAATCCATTGATTGCTGCTGAGGGCATCCAAAAATCGCCTTCAACAGCATCTAAAGGATTAATTAAGTTGATTCTTGCTGGGGCTTGAATTAAAATATCAGGGTTTAATCCTTTTATGAAATCTAGAATCTGTTGTAACATTTAAAATCATCCGACATGTTTTCTTGAGCATTAAAAATGATAACAAACAATTTTAATTATATATATTTTAAAAAGGGTAGTTAATAGTTTTATCTACATCTCAAATCATCTAATTTTTTCAATATTATTTATGTTTAGTTAACGCGAAAGCGATCATTCCACTCTACTAAACAAATATAATAAGTTTTTATAATTATTTTTAAAAAAATATTGGAATGGTTAAGAAGGGTAAATTTAAGTTGTTTTCATTTTTATTAGAAAGTTATTTAATTTATTATAAAAGCATTAACAAGAATAGTAAGCTTATTGCTTTTTCTATTCTTGAATGCGACAATTTCCTTAGAATAATTAAACCTCTTAATGAATTTTTATTAAATAAATATCTATTCTATTATTCTATTCAGCTTAATATCCCTCAAAAAAGAAAAACTATGATCATTATATCCTTTATCGGTGAAAAAAGAAGCAATATTGATAAATTCTTTAATTTGATTAAAGAACAGATAAATAATATTGATAAATCTATATCGTTTTTAAGAAATCGAAAATTGAAAAGACATTTTTTACACGTCTTGTCAAATAATATAGAGGGAGGAGCAAATTCAATGAAACAATCGAACTCTTTAGTTTTAAAGTATGGCGATAATCTAAAATTTATTCAAATTCATCAAATAAATTGTGACAGCCTAAAAAACCAAATGGTTCCCTTACATAGTTTGCTGAAAGCTCTTAAAAACTTTAACCAAAAAGGGTATATGGTTTTTAATGTTAGAACCAATAACCGTCAGAAAATTGTAACTAATGCGTACTTTTTAGACATAAAACACGATGTAGCCTCAAATTCCATTAACATAGATAAAGAAATAAACCAACTTTATAATTGTGAACTATTCAAGAAATCAAATCCTAATATATCAAGCATTTTTCGTATATTATGGAGAGTAAATGTTTCAGATAATTTTTATACAATAAACAACGACGCTGACATCTTTTTTTCATTAAGTCATTTTAATTTTCATGACATCTCTAAGTTTAACACTCAATTTGTTAAAAACCTGCAATTGAACAATTTAGATTATTATTGTCTAAAGCCAAATCTTTTTTTTATTGAAGAAAAATTTTTATTTTTAATATTAGAAGATTACAATTTAAAAGACATTAAAAAACTACTAGAAAAATTTTTCTCGCAATATTTCATATTCATTTTAATTTTAAATCACAAAGAATATAGAAAATTAATTGAATCTAATGAAGTAGGTTTGTTGGATAATTTAAAAATTCTTAGCTTTAAAGATTTTGTTATGCTTGATTTCTTGGAGATGAACAAAGAAAATTTATTAAAAAATGCCTAAATCGATAGCGATATCCTGAGCAGAATAATTTGGGTGGAGTTTAATTAAAGCTTTTTTTTCCCCTTTAGGTGTTATGATTGTATTCACTTTGATCACTTTGACACTATGTATTTTTTCTATTGCTTGCTTTATCTGGTTTTTATTAGCTTTTTTATTAACGATAAAAACTAACTTATTTTCCCTCTCAATAATATCGAAGGTTTTTTCAGTTATCAACGGTCTTTGAATAATCTTATAATAACTCTCCAAGCTAAACTAACACCTCATACCTTTCTAATTCACTAAAAGCGGACTGGGTCCATAAACTTAATCTCCCTAGCAACCCTCCAGGTGCTAAATTTGCGATTGACAAGTTTTCAATTTTTATAACATCTAAACCAGGAATATTTCTTGAAGCTTTAATTACTCCGAAATCTTCTTTAATTACGATTAAGACGCTCTTCTTATTTTTATATTTTCGTCCCCGTCTCTTCCCTTTTCCAGCTCTAATTTTTTTTCCTTGTTTTGCTCGAAACAAATCTTCTGCTAATCCTAGTTCTGTAAGGATTGAATACAGAAACTTAGTTTTCTTAACTGTTTGTATTTTATCATCGATCACTAAAGGAATTTCAGGAATATTTTTAATTATATGACCCCGTTTTTTTACCCATTCTTGATTACCAGAAGCGGATATCGCAGAAATTATAGATAACTTGTTAATTTTTTTGTTTAATTTTTTTTCAACAATTTTATCTGTTTTTATTGGGTGAGCTCTTCTCCCTCCCTTTGCAAAAGGGACTCTTCCTACATTTCGAGATGTAGGGAACCCAGAACCTTTAATACGCGGGGCTCTTGACATTCCATGACCTGTCCCCCAACCTTCAGCGGTATTTCTTAAACCTGCCCTCTTATTTCTTCCTTGAATTTGTTTATTTCTACTTGAAGAAACTTCACTTGCTAGCTGAACAAGATCCCTTCGAGGCTTAACATTGAACAAATGCGGTATATCAACTAGATTTTTCTTGTTGCCATCTAGATCATAAACATTAACTTTTTCCATAGAATCACAATCTTATATTATTTTCTTTGTTGACTTTCCCTACTAATAAATGTTATCTCAGGTGATTTAATCGTAAAGGACTTTCTAGGTCTTATTGTTTTTCTTATTCTTATTAATCGATTTTTTGGTCCAGGTATAGAGCCTAATAGAAGAATATAATCTCCATTAATATTTCCATATTTAACAAAACCTCCCTTTGGATTGATTTCTTCTTCATTTTCTCCGATTACCATAATTCTCTTATGATATTCCGTCCTCTGATGAAATCCTAATTGTCCCGGGCGTGGAACGGTATAAAGTACTCTAGCAGGATGCCAAGGACCAATGCAGGCAACAGCTCTCCTTATTTTACTGTTTTTCCTTGTTAATATTTTAACACCAAATCTTTTCACAGGGCCTTGGAATCCCTTTCCCTTTGTGACTGATAATATATCGACTAGCTCTCCTTCGGTTAACATGTCTCTAGCCTTAATTTCTTTTCCTAGTAAATTTAGAGCATAAGCAAATTCATCCTTTGGATTTCCAATGGAATTTAATTTAATTTCAATAAGATCTGGCTTTTTCCTTGGTAAAGACGTGAGATGGGGTTGAGTTTGAAATATTCCTCTAATTTGGCTGTTGTAACTAAGAGCGTTTAATAGTTTTTCTTTATTCCCTTCAAAATCATATTGTTCTTTAATTGGGAGGGTAATCTTTCGACTAAGATAATCATTCAATTCGGGTGAAAAAACATCTCCTACGATATATCTACCGTAATCATCTTCATTATACACCCTTATACCAATCAAAATCAGAGGTGGTACTTCAACAACCGTAACAGGTTTCATTAGTTCTTTTCCAAAATAGGGGCTGTTTTTCTGATCTTCTATATAAGTAATATGTGTCATACCTGCCTTGAAACCAGCATATCCTAGAAATGTAATATTATCAGACGCATCTAACCAGTGTCTTACCCGACCTTTAGGTTGTGCAGCTCTTTTTCTTGGTAGAAATGCTAAAGAGCCATGTCTTGGTGCGTGTTTTTTACGGTGTCCCATGAATAATCACTTTAAATATAAAATGTTAAATTTATCACAATAAAAAAAGTTTTTTATTCAGAAATAATATTCAATTCCCTTAAATTAATAAAAATGGACTTTTTAAATTTAAATTTAAATTAATAATTTAGATGACATCGAAAATAGATAAGTTAAGCCATTTCCAAGTAAAAGATGTTTTAGATGATAAAGAAGAGAAGATATTAATAATAAATTGTTCAATTTGTTCAAATTTAGAAGAAGGTAGAAATTTCACAAGTGAATGTATTTACTGTGTACTCAAGAACCTTTATTTAAATAAAAATAACATAGATAAAACCACTTCGGTAAAAAGACGCGAAAACCTAATTGAATATAATCAGCTTTCATCCATATTAGGCTTTTTTAATAAAATTAGTTCTATTAAAAAGATTTGGAAGAAAATAGATAACATTAGGAAAATAAAATGCAAATATCAAGAATTTAATTGTAGGATTGGAACTTTATACAATTTTCCTTTTTCTACTGATACGAGTCCTATTTGTGAACCAATTTCGATTTTCAATTCTATTCTTGATATAATAAATGAACTAAAAGTAACAGAAGTCATCAATTTTGACTGTCAAAAATGTATTAAAAAAGTGTTAACCCTTTTAGAAAACATATTAGATGTATTAAATAAGTTAGATATCATTCAAAAATACAAACAATTTTCTACAAAAAACAATAGTGTCATAAATTTTTATAACCATACCGTGTTTGAGACACCCATCGCTTCAATAACCAATAAATTCACCAAAAATTCTTTTATTCCATCAGGAAGTGATTTGATTGAAACATATAGTATCGAAAAGAATGATATTTTTCAAATACTAATTTTTGATGTAATTAACGAATACGAGAAACATTATGTTGTTAAATTTTCATTTCAATCTTTTGGAGAAGAAGATTTCTTTAAAAAGATTGTAAAAGACGCGAAGAACAACTTAAAGCTTCTTGACTCTGATAAGATTATTCCCCTAGAGGAATTAATAAGCTTGTATCGAATGAATGCTAAACGTTATTTAGCTTCTAAATACAAACTTTCTGAAAACGAAATAGAAAGTATATCATTTGTTTCTGCTTTGCATAAATTAAAAATAGAAAAGATTTTTCCTTTATTGATAGACGATCAAATTGAAGAAATTTTTTTAGATTCTCCAAAGGAAAAGGTTTATATTAACCACCAGAAATTTGGGCGCTGTAGAACTGATATAAAATTAGACATAAAGGATATTGAGAGATTAAAAACATTTCTAAGGTTATACAGTGGAAGAAGACTTGATTTTTCAAATCCGAGCATTCAAATTGTTATTAAAAACAAATATTTCTATTGTAGGTTTGCTATCGATGTAGGGCCAGTTCAGTTGTACAATTTCGCATTAGATATAAGAAAATTAAATAAAAACATATATACCATTCAAGATTTACTGAAAAATGGCACTCTTAATCCCATGATTTCTGCTTTTTTATATTTTCTGATTTTAAGGAGGGTCAACATAACGGTTACTGGCGAAACAGATACCGGAAAAACAACTTTAATTAATGCATTAGATCTATTAACTCCTAAAGAATTTCGAAAAATATATGTGGAAAATATAATTGAATCGTTAAATCAATCAAAGTATCAAAGGCATCAATTAAAATACCAAGTGGATTCTCTTGAAGAACAATCAACACGTCAAACATCTAAGCAAAATCAAATTAAAAATTTGCTCCATCGTACTCCTGATATTATTTATTTAGGCGAAATATTAACTAAAGAGGAAGCTGAAGCATTATTTCACTGTTTAGCAGCGGGTTTAAAAGGTTTTCAAACAATTCATTCTAACAATATTGATTCGTTTCTAAATAGAATTATACATCACTTTAAGATTCACATTTCATGTTTAAGTGATTTAGGACTATTAATTTTAATGAAGAAGAATCGGCAAAGAAGAATTATCGCCTCGATTGTAGAGATGAAAAACAATATAGTTGAAACTAATAAAATTTATAACACTCTTTTCAAGTTCGACCCTCATCTAAAAAATTGGAGTGCTTTTAAATCTTTGTACTTATCAAATTTAGTAGAACAAATACGAAAATCCGAGGATATTTCTCAAGATAAATTCCAAACATTGTTTGAACTTTATCAAGATGTCTTTAAAACGCTTCAACAAATCGATAAACTAGATATTTATAAGTTACTCGAATTATTTGATCAACTATCGTTTTATTCATTAACAAATGTTAAGACTCTTTGTGTGTTTTGGGAAAATTGGAAAAACTCATGTAGTTTAAATTCATAAATAACTAATATGGTATATGACAAATCTGTTAGAGAAAGCATTATTGACAGGTTTTGGAATATTTATTCTTCTTATTTTTGTCTCACTAATTAATCCATTTATGATGAGTATTTCTGAATTTAATAGCACTATTAAAAATGATGTAGAGAACTACAATAACTTTTTTGATGAAGTAGATACAGCAATTCTTTTTATCATTGAGAATCCTCATGTAACTTATTTAAATGAAATTGAATACCCAAGAAATTTAAATGTTACATTGACTGAAGATTATGTTAAATATAACTTCTTGATAGAAAGCGAAATACAATGCAAAATCTATGAATATGTAAAACCTTTCATCAGTCGTGCATATATTAACCTCTCTTCTTCTCGATACATCTTAAATATTTCATGCAATTATAATTATATTAATATTCAATTCATTTAATTGAGAGTTATAGATATACATGAGTTTTACTAATAGACTGATAATTTTATCCCAAAAAATTCATCCATATAATATCCCCAGATTCAGATTTAGAAAATTAGATACCAGATATAAAATAATGTATGAAAAAGAATACAATCTCCATGAGAATGATATTAACAAAGCTAGCTTTATTGTATTTTTAATTTCGTTCATTTCAATATTCATTACTTCCAATTTTCTATCGATATTCAATCTTGTCCAAACATTTTCTTATTCCTTAATATTCTCCTTATTTTTTTCTTACAGCTTCAATAATAAGTTCTACAAAGAGATACTAAAGAAGGAGAATCAATTGAATGCCTTTGTTTATGTTATTAGAATTTATTTTTCACTTATACAAAAATCCGTTGGAAACAGGGCTGATTTACCTATTAATTTCATTAGACTAATTTCGGACTATAACCTTCCAATTAAGAAAGAATTCAGGAAAATATTAAACAAGATTCAACTAGGTCAAAATCCCGAGAAATTACTCTCGAATGTTATCACTCCTTCAATAGATTTTAATTCCTATTTAAAAGAATTGTTAATCTCTAATTTTACTTATAATGAAACTCTTACCGAAAATTCAGTAGAAAAAAAATTTCGGCAATATTTAAGAGAAATTGAGTCAAAATTAAGTATCTTCTTTTTTGTTGGATTATTTTTCCCTTTGGGGGTATGTTTTTTAATTTTATTCCAAAAAATTAATATAATTTTATTAGTTATAATGTTACCACTTTATTTCATAACAATTAAAACATTAAACAAGAAATTTCTACGAAATGATTCATTCTTGCTCGGATTGTTAAATAATTATTCGAAAGAGGAAAAAGCTAAATTTCACGAATTCATCTCCTTCTTGAAAAGTTTTACCTTAAACTTACAGAAAAACACCTCACCTGAAATTGCATTCATAAATTCATATTCACAAAATAAAAGCCAAATCATACTAACAGACGGCCCAATAAAGTCACAAATCACTAATCTTTTAAATTTCGCCTGTTCTTTTGAGGAAATGTTGGAAAACTTACAAATTGAGATAAATTCAATACGATTTAAAATAATACTAGATGTTATTGGAAAGTTAGTTAGTAAAAACGCTTACATCTCTCATAAAAAGATCAATGAGTTATTAAATGAAATTTCAAAACATCAAAAACTAGAAAGGCAGTTAGAAATTATAATTAAAGGAGAAAGGTTTAGGGTATTATTCTTCTTATTCCTACTACCTATCGTAATTGGAGGAATCGGGGGATTATTTCCCATGTTTAATATTATGATTAATAACATATCATTCTCGAGTAGTATTCACTTATCTTCATTATTAGAATTATTCTTTAGTTATGATTTCGTTGTGATTTTTCTTGCACTATGGTTTTGTGTCTATACATCCTCTTACTATTTCTTGAAAATCATATCTTATGAAAGAAAGAGCATTCTAATTATTACTTCCTGTATTATTTATATAGTAGCATTTTTCTCAAGTTTTTTTAATGTTCTCAATTATTTTTAAGAAGAATTTAGTAAGTATTAACCAAAAAAACTGACATAAAATAATTCAGCTATTAAAAAAACTCCAATAAATATAATAAAGAATTTAGAATAAGAAATTATCGTTTTAAATAATAAACTATCAATGGTAATATTATACATAAAAATTTCTATTTCATTTAGAATTTGAAGAAAAGGTATTAACAATATTAAGAATATTATAAGAGAGACAAATATTGTTGTTGGTTCGGCGGATGTTATGGAATATAGAAAAATAAAAATAAAAAGCGATACCAATATGAAGAATTGCATTAGGTTTAAAGTAAAATTCGACATAATCCAACTTATATACCAAAAAAACTATTTAAAATTCTAAGAATATTTTAAGAGATCATGGGATATTGAGAATAAAAAACTAAATATTTATAAGTGACAAGAATTAGGTTTATTTCACATTATGTTTTCGAAAATTAAATTGTATAAAAATCGGATTGACCTAGAAAATATTATATAAAAAAATGATTTGATTATAATTATGAGAAATTTAAAATTAAAGGGATTAAAATACGATAAGGGGAAATACGATTTATATAATGAAAGATTTGTGTTTTTTCCCCCACAAATAATTGATATACTATCATCGATATATGGAGAGGGTGTAAAGTCCTTACTAGTTTGGCTAGGTAAAAAAGTTGGTTGGACATTGATTCAGAAATGGGATGATAATTTAAAATCAAAAACCTTAAACGATTTAGTTAATCAATTTTGCGCTATTGTAAGCAACCATGGATGGGGAATTTTTAATCCAAAACAAATTTCAGACAACTTAATAGTAATTGAACTTCAACATAATATCGCAAACAATTTAAATAACAAATCAAAGTATATATGTTATTATATTACGGGATTATTAGCTGGTTTTGGAGAATATGCGCTCTATAAAGTAAATGTAATAGAAAATAGTTGTAATATTGAGGATCCAAGTTTAAATTCATGTGAATTTAGAATCGAGAAAATTTTATAAAGAATTAAATCACCATGGATCCCATTCTTCAGGATTCAGTTCATTAACCTCGCTATTTTTAAGATCTTTCTCTGTAATTTGAGGTTCTATTTTTACATAGATATTTTCATCTTCATTTATCGTTTTGTGTGATTCAAGATCTTCATGAATTAAGTCCTCAGTTAATGATAATTTATCATCGCCTATTACTACATCTTTAAAAGCAGAAATTAATGACAAAAAATTAAAAAACTCTTCCTTTTTCATTTCCACTTTTATAAAATCACTATTTTTTAATAATTTAAGTTTTACTAGACGAACTTCGCCACTTATTTCTACTGAAGTCAATTCAATATTTTCATTTTTATTTTTTAACTGAATCTTCCATGACGTTTCTCTTGTTTTTTCGATTTCCATTAATATAGCCTCACTCTTAAGATAATTAAATATCAATAATTTAATAAAAATTAACCAATTTAAAATTATTCTTATATAAGTACCGAAGATTTTAATCAAAAAGTAAAAAAAAGGAGGTTCTCACTACTTATTTTTTATTAGAAAAGATAATTAATTATCAAAAAATCATAGGAAATAAAGATTATTACAGCAATTGGAGGCCTAATTTGGGCAAAAAATTGAAATTTCTCTCTTTCTTCATTATAAAACAAAGTAAGTGATTTCATCTGGAGTTTGGTACCTGAATATTTATTTATTTGCGAGAAATCCAAAAACCTATAAAATAATTTCAAAAATATCCCTCGAGAATATGAAATTTTCTCATTTAATGCATGCAACATATTGTAAGAATGAGATTTTGTTAAAAAACGATTGAAAAGGTAATTACATGATACCAATAATAAAAATAAGATAAAAAGGTATGAAAAAAAAGAAAAAAACAGATGGAAATCAAAACCAAGAATTGGAAAAGCGAAGAACAAAAAGATAATTAACTTACCATCACTCCCCCCTATTAGTTTTAAACAGAACAGCAAAAAGGAAAAAATAAATGCTAATAAAACGATTAAAGATTTGCAGATCACAAAAGTCATCAGGTTAGTATAAAAATTTTGCGCTTCAATAAGTATAAAGACGAAACCAACAATAAAAAAAAATACAAGACTTTTGTTGGGTATTTTCCTAAAACAGATATCTCTATACATACAGTATAATAGAACTATATTTGAATAATAGAAAAAAACCCCACCGATGTTTGGAAGCAATCCTTATAAATCGCCTTCCCATATGTCTATAAATGTTTTTAAACTCTTAGCCCTAATGTTTTCAAATTTGTATCTATATATTTTAATCCGGCCAAATATTTTCTCCTGAATTAATTTATAGGATTTTAAATAATCTAAGTGACTTTTAACGCTTGCGTGATTAAGTTTGGTAAACTTTATAATCTGAGATATTGACAATTCTTGATTTAATGCTAATACTTTTAAGATTTTAATTCTTGCCCGTGACCCTAATAAATTTTCAATTTTAAAGTTCTCTTCTGCTTCTTTTACTATCAAATTTTAATGCCTTTAGTTTCTATTACCTCTAATAATAATTCTTTATACTTTGAAATTGGAATATTTTGAACAGTTATTTGAGCTTTTCGGCCCTTAATAGCCTCGCTGACGATTTCCATAGTAATTAAATATTCTCTTTTAAACTCCTGGAGGTAATTCCATAGTTGTGAATGAGTCCGGGGTTGAATTCCTAAACTTTCACATAATATTAAATATGATTCAGTGATTTCACGAACAGAAGTATAAATTCCTCCACACTTATCTAAAGCATTTATAATAGCTAATAAAAAAATGATTTTTTGAGTAGACATATATTTTAATATATCTAGTGTCGAAAAAGGAACAATGTCTTGATTTGCAAGACGGATTGATTCTATTGTGATATATTTTAAATTCTGATTTTCAGCGATTTTAGTTGATTTCCATAATAAGTTTAATCCATACCTTATATCTCCAGTCTGATAAACTAAGTCCGTAATAATTTGGATTAAGCTATCCGAAATAATATTATCTTTTAAACTAATTTCTGTTCTATACTTCAATATTTCAAAAAGCTGTTCTTTATTATAATTGTTGAAATATATTATATTTCTTTGCAAAGTGCTCATAGTACTAGTATCCAAACCACTTAAACAAGATATATCTCTTGCAATTCCAATGATAGAAATGTGTCGACGAGTATTGAACGCGTCATCGTTAATTCTTGTAAGTGAATAAATAAGATCCCCCTCCTTGCCAATTAAATAACTTAATTCATCCAAAACAATTAATAAATGGAGATTTTGATCTTTAATAATATCAACAATAATTTCAAGTAAATCTTGTGGAGAGTATCCTCTTTTTGGAAAATTATTATTGAGTGCCCGAACAATTTTGATTAACACTTTATAGCTAGTTCTTTCTTTACGACAATTAATATGAACATACTTAATGTTTCCTGATCTTTTTTGAGCTGCGTTTACTAACATTTCTCCAAAGAGCTTAATTGTAACTGTTTTTCCTATTCCAGTTTTCCCAATTATCAATATTTTTCGTGAAATTGAATTCGGATTCGTTACGAGCACTAAAAATAGTTGAGATAGCAGTGACAACTCTTTTTCTCGATGTGGTAGTCTTTTAGGAACATAATTGTTATCGAGTTTACTTTCCTTTTTGAACAACGATGGTTTTTTTAATAAATCTTCAAAGTAATCTATTGTCATGAAGGACATCTGATAGAATGATATTAGAAGTTAGAAAATCATAATATATAATGAAATACAGAGTACTAATTTTTTATTATTATAATGAATTATTAACCATTTTAGTTCTCAAGTTCCTCTCTGGAGAGTATACAATTGTTCGTGTTATTAATAATTATCACTTCTTTGCTTCAATTAAAAGAGTTATTCTTTTTTGTCGGTTAGAAGATTGCATTCATGTAATTATATTGTAAAAGTTAGTTCTATATTCCCCACTCGATTTTTGATTTAAAACTTAAATGTTATATCTCTAATTAATTTAAAACCCGCTTTTTTGTATTTATATACTTTTAAACCAATTGATGTAAAAAGAGAAGTTAAAATTGAAAGGAGACAAATATTAACAAAATAGAACGAGCTATAATTTCTGGGATATTGAAAATTTTGAATTTGGAAAGATAGACATATCGTTCTATTCTCTAAATAATTAGTTCCGTTAAAAATAATATCTACATAAAATATTTTGTCATCCTCTTTAAAGTTGAAAATAGACGGTAATATATTGATATTAACAAATCCCGTTTGATTAGTCTTCAACGTCTCCTCGTATTCGAGGGTTGAATTACTATAAATAATAATTTTTAAACTCTCATTTTCAAGCGGTTTTTTATTTGAATTAAAATAGTAGTAAAATAGCTGAATTTTAAGCAAGCTACCTTCTTCTGTATTATTTACCAAATTAGTAATTTCTACATAAACAGGGATTTTTTTTACATATACTTCGTACGAGAATGTTGTATCCAAATAGTACGAGTTGTTTTTAATAATAAATGACACACTATTTCTTCCTAAACCTAAGTGCTTAACCGTTGAAATGTTGAAAGAAAGCATTCCATCTTTATCTGTTGTGAAAATAGTTTGATAGATAATCTCGTCATTATTCCTTATTATACATTGCAGTGTTTCATTTTCTAAACAAAAACTCGTATTTCCATTGTAGAAGGTTGCCATAAACAAGTTAGATTCTCCATATATTAAGTCACTTTTAAAATTGGTTAATTCACAATCAACATCTCGTTTAGTAATATTAATTGTTATAATTTCTTTATATGTTGTTCCAACTTCGTTAGAATTGAAATCTTCGTGGTAATTAAACAGTTTTATGTAAATTCTACAGGGGTAATTTGTAAATGTTAAGTTTAAGAATTGAATATTAATCGTCCAATTTTTCTGCGAAATACCGATTGCGTAATAATAGGAAGAATTCCAAAGGATTTTATCAAAAATATTAGTAATCTGAATTTGAACATAGGAAACTTCAAACCCTGAGTCGTAATATAACTCCCAGGATCCATTTAGATAGATATTCTCATTATTATTATATGTATTTTTATCGGTTACTAACTTAGTATTATTACATGAAAATCCCAAGGCCGATTTGGGAATTACCATTATTCCTAATAAAAAATATAGGAAAAGAACCGCTTTTTTTTTTTTTCCCACATCAATTTTATTTATTAAAATATAAAAACTCAGATTAATTCCAAAAAACATTTATTTTGTCAAAGACTTACATTCAAAACTAAGAAATTTGTTATTGTTGATTGAAAGTGGGAAAAGTAAGAACCCTTTTGATAAAGAAAGTCTCAAAAGAATTGATAAGTAAATATCCAGATGTATTTACCACAGATTTTGAAAAAAACAAAAAACTATTGGATAAATATTCTGAAGTAGATTCGAAACATCTTAGAAATCGAATTTCAGGATATGTGGTTAACTTAATGAAGATAAAAATTAGAGACCAATCCTAAAAACTGAATTTATAAGACTAAAATAAAGAAAAAATCATGTGGTCAATATTAAAGAAGACGCAAGAGTAATGGCAGATCTTTTAAAATCTGGTCATAAAATGTTAAGTTTATCTTGTCCTATCTGTAATAATCCAATTTTTCAAAAAAAAAGTGGAACTTCTTTTTGTGCAATATGTAATAGGGAAGTATTATTAGTTGATAAAGACTCTAATAAGAACGATGTAGGTATTAAACCATCTGTAAACAATCCCCTGGAAATAACAAATTTAAAAAGTGAAATAATATCTGTTCTTACTGAAAAGATTAATTGGATTGCTCATAAACTAGAAAATGAAACTCAATTACACATTATTAATGAATACTTAGAGCTTATACTTAATCTATTGAATATTCTTGAAAAGCTTAAGAGCTTCAAGTTGTCATAGGAACATAAATATAAAATATCTCACATTAGTGCTTCTGCCGGGATTTGAACCCGGGTCACGAGGGTGAGAGCCTCGCATGCCAAACCCTTTCTTTCATAAGAAAGTTTGGCCGGACTACACTACAGAAGCAGAATTATTATAAAAATTTAATATTTTATTAAACCTTAAATTAATTTTAAACTTAATTAAAAAAAAATTTATAGTGAATAATGTAATTCAGTTGTAATCTATAACATTATAGGCCAACACAAGGCAACCGAAATTAGCATTCCTTTTGTATGAAAATTGGTTTAAGTAAATTAACATAATGGTCTCTAATTGAATATTCAGCTATGTTCGTTGCTAATGAAATTAATTTTTGAGTTAAGACGGTTTTTTGATTGAATTCCTTAGATAGCAATTTATCTGCTAGATAAATAATAGCTCCTGTTAAAATAAAAGGGTTTCGTCCACCACGCTCCCATTTATTTAACCTTGCTAAAATCGATCTGCATTTACTGGTCAGCTTACACTTATAATCTTCTTTGGACCAAACACTACCTTTTTTTTCTAACCTCATCTCCAATTCTTTATAATTTATAGTATTATCGATCAATCTATTTAAGTAATCCTCACTACTATGGGGTATCGCATCATTATTTAAATGATTTTTATACCTTATTCCATCTCTTAAAATCAACCTTGGATTAACGCGGTGCCCAAAGCTTTGAAAGGCATTTGAAATTTCGTTAATAGTAATTGGAGCATTATGGTACTCTTTACGAACTGAATAGAATATGCAAAAAGCAATCAAGGAGATGTTATTGATAACTCTCTCTTCATTCTTAATTATTTTTTTATAGTAATATGCCGCATTATTTCTAATATTCTTATTCAAGTTTAAATAAATTGAGATTTTGTTTAAAATATTAAAAATCCTGTATTCAGTTTCATGGTTTTTAATCCTTAAAAATTGCGAATAGTTTTTTTTTAATCTTCTATACAGCTTTTGCTCATCGGGGGGTAATAACTTACCCGTTTTATCCTTTAAATATTTTGAATTCTCATAGTCTATAAAAGTCCCTAATCCCCCAATATAATCCGTTCTTTCTCCTAAAGCAACATACTGTTTATTCAAATTACTCTTCGTATTAATGTTGTTGAAAATATATGACGATTCTTTATATAAATTATCTAATACTAACCCACAATCCTTACAAGTTATTTCGAAAGAATTCGTCATCACTGGACCACCACATTCAGAACATTTTTCTTCTTCTATACTTTCTTTTGTATTAATTTCCATTCTATCACCTAAAAGACAAGGAATATAAAGTACTAGAAAAATCAGGCTTTTATCTCAATTTTGTAGATTGTTTGTCACTTGAAGTAGAATAATTTTTCATCGGAATTCATAAAATCATTATAGAGCCAGACTGAGAGATAATTGGGACTAAAAAAAAGAGTTATTTTTATCCAATAATTCTAAATACAATTTAATGAGATATAGATACCCTGAATTAAAATATCAATATAGGAGAAATTAAAATGAATAAAATTCAAGGAAAGTATCGTAGGAAAACAGCTATATTTTCATCCCATCTTGATTTACTGGAAATTTTTTTTAATAATCAATCTAATTATTAAAGGAAAGAGAAATGGAACATATTCTGATATTATTAACCTTATTTCAAGAGAAAATTATAGCGGAAAATTATACAATTAAACCATGTTATGGTGTAACTACAATATTAGGCAAGGGAAATATTTTGCGACTATCCAGGACCTTCTGGGCTGAGTAATTAATAATAGTGGCCGAAAATCTTTTATTATGGCATTTCGATCAAATTTACTTTTTAAGACAAAAAATGTAGTAAAATCAAGCTCCTATATGCATGAGAAATGAAAACTAAAATAAAGTTATAAATGCTTAATTATATTAATATTTAATAATATTATTTTATAAAGACCAGAGAGATATGTATAGTAATAAAAATGTATTTAACGGTCAAAAAAATAGTTTTAGATTAATGAGGTTCTTTCTATGGTTCGTTGGACTGCAGATCATAATATTTATATAAAAATTCTTTACTGGGGTATGGGAGGCTCTGGAAAAACAACGATAGTAGACACACTATACCGACTTACAAAAGAACAGAAAAAAGATATTACACCAACTGGAAATCTAACTAAAATATCGATGGCAAGCGGTTCTACTTTATATTTCGATCGAGGAATTTTTCAATCAACTAAACAGAACAAAGTATACTACCATGTTTATACTGTTGCTGGGCAAAGTAGATTCTCTCCATTAAGAAAAAAAATTTTCAAGGGTACTGATGGTGTAATTTTCGTAGTTGATTCTCAAACTCACTTCTTTGAAGATAACATTGAATCTTTAAAGGAATTAAAAAATGTTACTAGGGGTAAGTTAATTAAAGAAATTCCGCTTATTACTATGCTAAATAAGCAAGATCTTAATGAAACTATCGGAGAAGAAGATTTTAAGCAAGTCCTCAAAGAAGAAAAGCTCTGGCATGAACCAGATCACGAGTTATATATATGGAATCCTATAATTTATAAATCTTGTGCATTATACGAGAAGAAGTTGGATATATATAGAAGTTTCAGTGAATGCGCGAGAAGAACTGGATTATATCAGATATATGGTGATGGAAAAGCACCAGTTGGTGATAATTTCAGTAGAGATATCCCTAAATTTTAAACTTTCTTATAGATTTTTAACCATTCAATAATGAAATATATTTTACATTATTTTAATGATTTTGAATCTCTTTAAGATAGGTAATACTTGGTAGCTACGAAAGATTTAGGGTTATTGAATAAATTAATAATAACCTTTGAAGAACCTTAAGTGAATAAATAAAATAAAATTCATTATTTATTAGGAATTCCCTACGGTTATAAAAATTCTATGAAAATAACTAATATACATGACCTATAAAAAATAGGAATGAAATATTATAGTTACATTGAGGATTATAAAAACCAATAAATTCTAAATATCGATTTAGTTTAATAA
>JAGXNU010000069.1 GCA_019894815.1 Promethearchaeota archaeon | reverse complement strand
AGAGCAAGAAAAAGTAGAACTTAAAAAGCAACTTGATAATAAAGAATAGATTTTTATAAAAAAAATTTAAAATGAATAAAATCTCTCTTGAATTTAATGAAAAAATCGAAGAAACGATGTTGGGTCCATTATGGGCTCGGGCGAAGTATAGTCAGTTATATCCCGAATTATTAAATGACTTTAAAGCTATAGAGATCATTAAGAATGTGGATTATGATTTTTCGAATATCGAAACATATCTTGGTGAATGGCGTGGGTTAGGATTATTAGTAAGAGCTAAAAATTTTGATATGGCAGTTAAAGAATTTATTGAAAGCCATCCATCAGCTACAATCGTTAATATTGGGGCAGGACTAGATACTACTTTTTATAGAGTAGATAATGGTACAATCAAGTGGTACGATTTAGATTTACCTTCAGCTATTATATTTCGAAAAAAGTTTTTATCTGAATCCGAAAGAAATAAATTTATTCCAAAATCTGCTCTTGATTATTCTTGGTTCGATGAAATTAACTATGACCTAAACAACGGAATCTTTTTCATTGCAGGTGGTTTTGTCTATTATTTTGAGGAAGAAAAAATATCATCTTTAGTTATTGAAATGGCCAAACGTTTCCCAAAAGCAGAACTTATTTTTGATGCGACCTCTAAACTCGCTAATCAAGTTGTTAACTTAAGAGCTAAAAAAGCTGGTGAAAAAGATTTGAGATTTCACTTTGGAGTTGGCAATCCAACAAAAATTTTTCCAAAGTGGTCATCTAAGATTCAGCTACACGATTGGTATACGATTTGGGGAAGAACAGAGCTAAATCCAAGTTGGAGTGGTGAAATAATTTCAGCAATTAAGAAATCTGAGCGAATAAAAGCAGCAAAAATTATACATTTAAAATTTGTTGAATAGATTTTAACATATCAAAGATAATAGTGCTGCTGTAGTTAGCCCACCCAAACCCGCTCCAATTATTATTACTTGATATTTATCTCGTAGAATGGCATTGTTAATTAAAACCATAAAATTGGAAAATATCTCTAAAATATAAATCATTTTATTTGAATTTATTAGTTGGTATCTTCAAATTCGAAATCTGTTATCGGTAATTACGAAATAAACGCCATAAGATAATGAGATACAAGATTATTAGAAAAAATGGTAAAATTGGATCAGTAGGAAAAACTGTTAAACCTAATACTACTCCAACTGTAAAATATATAATACCGTAATAAATAATCTTGTATGTGATAAAATTAGAGATCCTAAGCCTTCTTTTTAGGGATTCCGATTGGATGAAACTTACCTCATCTTCAAATTGAAATAGTCCGGGAAAAATTAACATAAACACAATTAAGAAGTTCAAAAACCAGGAATCTGTAAAATTTATCATTATGATAAGGATGACCATGCTAACATATGCAGGATAATTAGTTTTATTTGAAGGAGTAATTAAGAAAATTGAAAATAATAGACCATATAATAAGATTGTGAGAATTAGCATGAAAATAGGTTCAATTGAAAATGAATTGAAAATGAACGAAATTAGCCTGGTTATACTGCTACTAGGATAATTTATTAATTGAGTGGTTGAATTAATTTCTAAAAATTCAGGTAACAAACCAGGATAAACTAAAAAATATATAATATTAATTATATGAGAAATGATCAAACCAGATAATAGTTTGATTAGAATTTTAAACCTTATTTTTATCTTTTTATCTTCAAAAGTTATAACCAATTTTATTAATAGAGGAATTATTAAAATTGAATAAGGTTTCAAAGAAATGCTGAAACCTAATATTAACCCAATTAAAAAATGTTGATAATTAATCTCATATTTCTCCGTTTTAATATTCTCAATAAGAAAAATAACGATTAAAATCAACAAAATGAAGATATGTGAGATTTGTCCCATAAGAATCATGGGTACTTGTAAGGGTGCCATCAAGCATATAAATAACAAATCGCTCTTCACTTTATTATTATATTTTACCTTATAAAATCGTGTTGAAATTATATAGATCAGATAAAATGAAGCTGTTTGAATTAAACCTAATAAAAAAGTATGAATTACAAAACCGAGTTCGAAAGGTATTAGTGTGTAGGGTACAAAAAGTATAGAAAAGAAAGGAAGGTATCGAAATGGCATTTTATAAGCGGGCAAAGAATACAATTGTTCTGGATCTGTAATAATTGCTTGTGCAGACTGGTAAAATATCCTAAAATCATTAGCAATAATGGTATTCTCAATCGGGATTATTAATGGAACAAGAAAGAAACACAAAACTGTGAATATTATATATACAAGGTTTAAAATCAGTGAATTTTTTAGAGCTTTAGTTTTTTTTATGTGATCCGTGCAGTTCTTAAGGTCTTGTTTTAAGAGACTTAATTCAATATTTTCACTCACACTAACTATAATTAGATTTTATCTTAATATAAAGTCATAGTTTATTATTTATAGAGTTCTAATACATGTATTAGAAGGATGAGAAAAATTCATTATATACAATAAACACAATATTTAAAATGAAAAAAGTCTAAATTAGGTTAATGTCTAATAATATAGTACTACCGTCTATTGGAATAGTCTTTTTTATCTTTAGATTTTGGCTCTCAACATTCAAATTAAAGGATGAGCTTCAATTCAGAAGATTTTATGTTAGTCGTTTAGTTAATTATTTTTTCTGCTTTAGTATAATCTTTAATTTAGAAAATCCTATTTTTAATGTAATACTAGCAGTGTGTTTTCCTGCAATGATTTTTACATCAACTTGGGATGTTAATTTCTATCGTCATTTTAAAGGGAGAGACTATTGGAAAAAGAATAAGGGATGGTTATTAGTTGAAAGGATTACGATGCATCCTCCCATACTTATTGCAGGATTGTATATATATATTACAGGTATATGGAACTATGTTCCTCCACGAGATTTAGTTGTATTTGCAATAGGGATTTTGATTGTATATTCAAGTTCATATCTATTAGATATTCGTCTCATAAAGCGATATGAATGGCCAAACGGACGAAATTTGTTACTAGTAATGCTGATCTCAACATTGGGGTTTTCTATGTATTATATCTTTTATTAAATCGAATATTTGTATTTTTATAAAATAAAAAAAGAGGATGTTATTATGGGAATTTTAAATTCACGGGCCTTATTGAAAGATAAATATGATGTAATTATCATTGGAGCGGGATTAGGCGCTTTAACTGCGGGAGCACTATTAGCTAAACGAGGAGTTGAGATTTTAATTGTGGAACAACAATATTTGCCTGGAGGTGCGTGTACTAGTTTTAAGAGAGAAGATCGAATCTTCGACTCGGGAGCTGCTTTATTTTTTGGATTTGGTAAAGAAGGTTTCCACCCCGAACGAATTTTAATGAATTCTCTTGAAGAAGAGCTTGAAATAATTCCAAGAGATGCTTTTTTTCGACTGGATTTTGAAGGCAATATCATTACCTTCTACAAAGATATCAATAAATTTGTAAAGGAATTGAAGAGAACATTTCCCGAAGAAAAAGACCAACTTGAAGCCTTCTATAACTTCTTAATGGATTTTTATGAGAAAAATATCAAAGGATACGAAATGCTTACAACTCCATCTGAAATGACTGGAACTGAAAAATTGAAGATGCTTATAGGAAATCCAATTAGAACAATGAACATGGTGAAATTATTAAAAAAATCGGCCAAGGATATCATCAAACCGTATATAAAAAGTAAAAGATTGATAGAATTTTTTGACATGTTGTGTTCTAGCTATATCTATTGCACAGCTGAAGAAACTCCTGCTATTATGGCGTTAACCACATTTACTGATAATCATGCTGGAGGTAGTTATTATATTGCGGGTTCAGCACAAACCTATAGTAATACCCTAGAGAAATCAATTGAAAAAAATAAGGGAACCATGTTATACAGAAATAAAGTAGATAAAATAATTTTTGATGGAATTAAAGCAAGCGGAGTAATCCTTTCAGATGGTTCAAAAATTAAAGCAGACAAAATCATTTCTGGAACAACAGTATGGAATCTCTATAATGACCTAATTCCGGAAAATTTATTATCACCAAAACAAAAGGATTGGGTTGATTCATTAGAAAATACATACCCCGCGATGATTTTACATGTAGCAGTGGATAAAACGGTGATTCCTGCAAACACAACACCTGTTGAATATTATGTATCAGATAGTTCAGAGATTGATATGGGAGATATCACAATTTATATTCCCACTCTTGATGATCACACCTTAGGACCGGAGGATGAACACATTCTAACCATTTTTTCACCAGCGCCAAATCAAACATGGCCAAGTCCAAAAGATCCTGAATATCGTTCCGAGGATTATCAAACAAGCAAACAAAAACAAGCGAACCTAATATTTGACGAGATTGAGAAAAGGATTCCTGATTTTAGAAAGGGAATTCATATCCTAAATATAGGTACACCATCCACAATAGAAAGATACACATTGAAGAATTCGGGTTGTGTAGGAGGACCAAGACAAAGTATCGGGCAAGATTTGTCAAATCGATTGCATGCTAAAACAGATTGGAAAAACCTGTATGCTTGTGGGGATTCAACAACAATGGGAATGGGACTACCCGCAGTTACCGTTTCTGGTTTTGCCGTAGCAAACGTAATTTTACGAGAATATAAAAAAGACAGCTATAAAGATAAAGATTTAGATGATAATTTTATCACTTCTATTAAATCCAAAGAAAAAACGGATCCACCAAAAAATATTGATAATGATCCTGAAAAAGCAAAGAGAATTGCACGATTATGCCAACACTGTCAAGATGCACCGTGCATGAAAGCTTGCCCTTCTGGGATTGATATTCCTAATTTTATAAGAAGGATTGAAGCTGGAAATTTTTATGCTGCTACGAGAGCTATCAGAGAAACAAACCCAATGGCAGAGATTTGTGGAGTTGTGTGCTCTCCAGGAAATTTTTGTGAAAAAATGTGCTATCGATTGACATTTACAGACAAACCTGTGCCCATTCAAGAATTGCATCGATGGGTCGCTTCTTATGCAAGTAAAAATGGGTGGTCTGATTACTATTCAAAATTAAATGGAAATAAAGTAGCAATAATTGGCGCAGGTCCAGCTGGAGTAACTTGTGCTTATTTTCTCGCAAGATTAGGTTATGATATAGATCTTTATGAAAAAAATGATAAAATTGGCGGATTTTTACTAAAGCATATAGAAAATGGTAGCTTGCCAGAGGACATCTTTCAAAATGAACTTAATCAGATGATCTCAAAAAGAGTAAATCTAATATTTAATTGGGAACTTAAAGGCAAAGATCAATTAGCAGAGTTAAAAAATAATTATCATTCAGTGTTTTTGACTGCACCATCGAATATTGACCTTGAAGAATTATCTGGTTTAAAAAATATTATAACTGGAGGACGTTGGTATTCTGATAATCCAGAAGGCTATTATATAATTGAATCCATCAGTGATGGCCGTAAAGCAGCACAAACAATTCATCAGTTGTTATTTAGTGTTTAGTTGTGAGTCGGGTTTTTAAGAGATTAAATCTTCTATTAGTATTAAAAAAAAAGGTAATATAATATTAGGAGTCATTTTGAAAGGATCTCAAATAAATCCAAATATCTTTCCACGTGTTTAATCAGAAGAAATTCATTTTTTATTTTAATGTGACCCGCTTCCCCTATTTCTTTCGCTTTTTTTGGATTTTTTAGAATATAGATAATTTTTTCAGCGCTCTCCTCAATGTTGTCAACTAAAAATCCATTTTTGCCGTCGTCGATTTGAAGCTTGATGCCTCCAACATTTCCTCCAATAACAGGCGTTTTTTTCCACATACCTTCTGTTATAGTTAAACCAAAACCTTCCTTAATCGATTTTTGAAGAATCACCTTAGATACTCGTTGGAACGCATTCACCTCAAGGTCTCCTACCCCATCAAGATTACTTAAAATAATAATATCTGGATCGTTTTTAGCGTAATCCTTTACTTTTTTTAACCATTCTATACCTTCGGGATCATCGTGTGCTAAGCTTCCTATTAAAACAAGACGAATTGGTTGCTTTTCTTTAACAATTCTGTATGCATCAATAACTCCAAGAGGATCCTTCCAGGGATCAAACCGTGAAACTTGAGTAACTAACGGAAGATCTATTGGAACGAATTTTTCTACAATATCTCGAGCTTGAGCTTCCGGAATATCTTTGTTTTTAACTGAGAAAGGATCGATCGATGGTGGAATTTGGTATATGAGATCATGGCTTGTTTTTCTAGCATATTCCAATTTTGTAAATACCAAAGCATCATAAAGAGACAAATAATCTGATATCATACTCCAGGCTTGAGGATTTGGGTTTTCAGTGTCAATATGACAGCGCCAAATCCATTTCCCTTTTTTATCATCTACAAAATTAATAATCGGACAAGGTTGAGGATCGTGAATGATATTAAAATCAGAATCGGGGCGAATCTGATCATAGGTAGATTTAGCTTGTTCGATATACTCGTTAACTTCTTTGTCAGTGAAAAATATTTCCATATTTCCTTACAATGCATTATGCATCTTTTTGGAAATGTCAAAAAAACTATCTGGTGCGGTAAATATTTTCCAACTACCTTCAATTCCTAGTTCGTTCATTAAGGGAATCATATTTTGTAAAATCTCTGCGACACCACCACCGTATTTGGTAGCATTTACATGTAAAACAGTTTTACCTTTAAATTTTTGAGCCTTTTCCTTTAATTTATTTATAAGTTTTAAACCTAAAAGTGGAGTATATGCTTCTAATATAGATTCTGAATTCTTTTTCATCAATTTCACTATTTTAACTTTTAAGTAATATTTATTACTATTTCGAATAAAAAGTTTAGTCATTGATTCTTTTGTCTAACTCTAAAAATTAAGAATATGGTTAGTACGGCCTTTCTTTATGCATTTTTTGTTTTAGAGTTATATTAGTTTGGCAAGCTTTTAAGTTCCCATACTAAATTTTTTAAAATACAATTCTTTCTAATTCTTAATTTTAAAATGTAATTTTACTAGTAAAATAGCACATATTATGACAAAAAGTGAATTTAATCCATATATCTTGGGTATATGTTGTAATTGGTGTACGTATGCCGGTGCTGATCAGGCAGGAACTTCTCGAATGCAGCGTCCGGCAAATCTTAGGATAATGAGAGTAATGTGTGGTGGTAGAATGGAACCACAATTTGTTCTAGATGCATTAATGAATGGAGCGGATGGAGTGTTAGTAAGCCATTGCCATAAAGGTGATTGTCATTATGTTACGGGAAATCTCAAGACATTTGGAAAAATGGCACTATTGGATCGGTACTTGACTCAATATGGTATCAATCCTAAGCGAGTATTATACACTCAGATATCCGCTTCAGAAGGAGCTGAATTAACTGAGGTAGTAGAAGAGTTCGTGCACATATTAAAGGAATTAGGACCAAATCCAATTAAAAAAGAGGCATAAAACTATGCAAATTTACGAATTAAAAATAAATAGACACACTTGCACTGGTTGCAACGTTTGTGTCGTATCTTGTCCGATAAACTTCAACCAGTTGAGGAAACAAAGTTATTTGAACGAAAGTAATGCTGTTATTCTAGTAAAAAACGGAATAGCAAGCCCTATTTATAAAGCTGACAGAGAAGTAAATTGCGATGGATGTGGCGTATGTGTAAAAATGTGTCCTCAAGTTGCAATCAGAATTGAAATTGTGGAGGGTGTTTAAAAAAATGTCATTTCCGAAAATATCTAGAACATTAGATCAAGAAGAGGAACATATAAAGGTTCAATTTTTAACAGAAAGCTTAGAACTTATTTTAAATAGAACCAAGTGTGTAGGTTGCGGTACTTGCGCTAGAGTTTGTCCAAAAGAAGCTATTTCCCGAGGACCTGTTGGAGCATCACGACGTTTTCCCACTACCGAAGATATGATTCCAGAAGTGTATGATCCCCGCAAGTGTGTTTTTTGCGGAACGTGTGTAGTGATGTGTCCTTTTGGAGCATTAACATTGAAAAAAGATGGAGAAATCATTAATTTAGCAGATATTCCGATCGTTGCTCAAAAAGTTGTACCAAAACTAGAATTTGAAGCTAAGAAGCTTAAAAATGATAGGATAGCAAAACAATACGCTAAAGCAACTGTGAGTATCATTGACGAAGAATGTGCTAAGGGATGTGGGTCATGCGCTGAAGTGTGCCCCTCTGGAACGATTGAAATAGCTAAAAGACCTGAGCACGGTTGGGAAATGTCTAAAAATGTAGAAGTTGTTGATGCGGATGCTTGCGTGGCCTGTGGAGCATGCGATAACGCATGCCCTACTGGTGCACTTAAACTTGAGATAACAGATGTGAATACATCAGGAGAGTTTAGCGAACTATTTTGGTCACCATTAGTCGAAAGGCTAAAAACGGTTCGATGGTTTAAAACGGAGGAAGGAAAATGAGTTTAAACGATTTAATCTTATTAACTGGGCGTACAATTAATCAAGGAGTTGCTCTTGAGGGAGGGAAGACCACGAAAGAAAACGTTCGCGCAGCAGGAATTTGCACATTTGATAAAGATGATTTTAAAAAATTAGACACTATAGCGGGCACACCAGTCAAAGTCACTACTGACCATGGAGAAGTTATAGTTTATTCAACAATCACTGAGGAAGGACCACACCCCGGAATCATTTTTATTCCCATGGGACCTTGGGGTAACCAAGTAGTCAATCCAGACACGCAAGGATGTGGAACCCCAACTTATAAAGGCATGAAAGCCAAAGTTGAAATCGTGAAAGATGGAAAGGTTTTAGATGCAATTGAATTAATAGGAAAATTAAAGGAGGATTAAAAATGGCTCAAAAGAAAATAACAACCCATCAGGACGTTCTATGTCCATTCTGCGGGACACTTTGCGATGATTTAGAAGTAGATATTGTAGATAATAAAGTTATAGAAATGAGAAATTCGTGCCAAATAGGAACCAAGAAATTTTTTTCATCAAATCCAAGTGGGCATAGGTACCTAAAACCCCAAATTAAAGAAAAAGGAACTTTTAGAGATGCAACTTGGGATGAAGCGCTCGATAAAGCTGCGGATATTTTGATAAAAGCGAAAAGACCTTTACTTTATGGATTTTCAAGCACTGAATGTGAAGCGCAAGGTAAGGGCGTAGAATTAGCAGAACTTTTAAGAGCGATTTTAGATAATACTGCATCAGTATGTCATGGACCATCATTATTAGCTATTCAAGATGTAGGTGCTCCATTATCCACATTAGGAGAATACAAAAATAGAGCTGATTTAGTAATATTTTGGGGTAGCAATCCTGTTCATGCTCATCCAAGACATTTGAGTCGATATAGTGATTTTGTACGTGGGTATTTT
>JAGXNU010000068.1:2831-9423 GCA_019894815.1 Promethearchaeota archaeon | reverse complement strand
ACCCAATATATCTTTATATGAGAGAAAAACCCACTAATATTGATGTGGATACTATCGAGAGGGAAGAATTTAAAGTTTCAGAAGAAATTAGGACGCTCGCAAGTATTTTATCAAAAGAGCTTGACCTAAAAATATTTGGGTTTGATTTAATTAAACCAATAGACAAAGATCGTTATTATCTTATTGATTTAAATGACTTTCCGGGTTTTAAAGGAATAAAAAATGCAGAAAAGATTCTTGCTGATTATCTTTTGGATTATATAAAACAAATGTAAAACTTAATTTACATTAGGAAGGGAACCATTATGATAAAAGCTATCACACCATATAAGATGCAAAAATAGCCAAAATTGACTTTACGCGCGACTCTTAGTAGAACCTCCATTGTTAAATAGCCAATCAAGAAGCTTACTATTGTTATAACCAATATAGTAGGGATATCCAAACTACCAAAGATAGATCCTTCTCCAAAAATTATATCTACTCCTATAGATGCTAAAATAACAGGAACAGACATCAAGAAACTTAGATTTAAGGAGTGATCTTGTTCATAATCTTCGATCAATAATGTGGATACCGTGACTCCAGATCTAGAAATCCCGGGAAGTATTGCAAAACCTTGGATTAACCCCGCTATAAAAGAATCTCGATTCAATTCCTTGTTAGAGACAGTGTTTATTGTTTTCCTTCCATATTTCTTTTTAAAGACTAATAATATAATCCCTGTTATAATAAGGAACCCAGATATGATTAAAGTTAGCAAGTCACCTTGATCTGCTGAATATGTTCCTAAAATCAATACGCGAAAGATAAGATATAATGGTACTGCTGTTATGGCCGTTCCTACTGTTGCTATAATTATCCAATTCCTTTTCTTGACATCGTTTTGATCCATTTTATCTTTATTAGGAATGAAGGATTTGATAATTCCATAATAATCTTTACGGAATCTCAATATTACAGCAAACATGGTACCAAGATGTAACCAAATACTCAAACTGTATGCTTGCTCTGGAGAGATATCAAGAATATTTAATGAGAAGATCATGACTTGTCCTGAAGACGATATGGGTAACCATTCAGTAAGTCCTTGTAAAATAGCAATTATTATGTATTCAATCATATTTTTCACTTATATTTTTTTAAACCTTTAATTAGACACTTTTTTATTTCATCCCGTGCTTTTCTAAAGCCTTCTATTCCTTTCATGGAGGGATCTTCAACATCACCGAAATCACCCGCGAATTCTTTCAAAGTATAAATATCAGTACAATTATTTGAAACAAACTTGAGGATTTCCTCCTTGTGCTTATTAGTTAAAGTGAGAATTAGGTCAGCTTTTTTAATAAATTCAGAATGCTTCTTTAAATCTATTGATAGTGATTCGTCGGATAAAATTATTCCCTCTTCTTCCATTGCTAATTTAGCATCAAGCGAAATTAACATTCCGTCCCTTGCATTGGATGAAATACCTCCAGAATGGACATCAACATCAAGTTCATTAATATTGAATAAGTATTTCAAATAACCTTCAGTCATGGGACTTCTTGCAGTATTTACACTACATGCAATTAAAACTGATTTATATGGGAAACGCTCTATTTTAAAAAAATTCATGTTTTGGTTTTAGAAGTATTTTGATATTATGTAGTGATTACATAGAGTTAATGAACTAAACTATTAAATTTTAAAGGAATTGAGAAAAAAGGAGGACCATTAATTTAACTAAAATTAACTAATTAAATCCTCAGGTAAAGCTTTCTTTCAGTACAAATACTATTCCCTTATTTACCATGCTTTCAAGGGCATTAGCGATATTTCCAGTAGGTAAATCTATTCCTTTTGTCAAGTCTAAAATAAAATAGACTTTAAATCCAAAATCTACGCCATCCATTGCTGTAGCAAAGCAACAATAGTCTAACGCTAAACCACAGATGAATATTCTCTTGGTCTTAAGGGATTTAAGATATCCTGCTAATCCTGTTTCAGATTTCTTATCGTTCTCAACAAAACCCGAATAACTATCAATTTCAGGATGATATCCCTTTCGAATTATGGCATTAGCATGTTCTTTTTTCAAATCCTCATGAAATTTAGATCCATGAGTATTTTGAACGCAATGATCTGGCCATAATATTGGTCCAATTGCTCCTGTTTGATACTCATCACCGGGGTGCATTCCCGGATGATTGCTTGCAAAGGATAAATGCTCTTTAGGGTGCCAATCCTGAGTTAATATAATAGATGCTTTTTTTTTCCGGAATAATTCTGCAATACTATTAATTCCGCCCACTATTTGATCCCCCTCTTCAACAGGTAATGAACCCCCTGGCATGAAATCATTTTGCATATCTACAATTATCAGAGCATCATTTTGAAATAGGTTAATGCCTTTTTCTATATTTAAATTCTCAAAGTCCATTTTTAACACCAATCAATACAATATTTATAGAATTATTGCATTATTAAATGTTTAATTTATAATGGATTTTGAAACTTTTTCTGGATATAAAATGAGTAAAAATGGTAAAAACGGTAAAAACGGTAAAAACGGTAAAAAAGAACATTAAAGTTCATTAAACCCTTTTTTTACTACTTTTTATTTATAATAATAATATTTTATTATAGCCAAAAATTTTAATAATTTTATAAACAATAATAAAAAAAGAATGCATATTGAATGGATTGATTAAAATGACAAGCGAAAGTATAACATTTGAAATTATTTGGGATGACGGACATAAAACGTATGGAGAATATCCTTCTGAAACATTCAATAAATTGAAAGCAAACTATAAACGAGATTTTCCGAGCATAAAAGACATTAATATATTATTAAAACCTTAGCCACCACCGACAATGAACTAAATGTCGACACTATCGACTAAAATAAATTATCAACTATTTGAAACTCTCAATATTGCTATTTCTGAAAACTTTTTTTCATATAGCTCGTTATCATATAGCTCATTATCGGGTTCATACTCCAACATAATCGTAATAATCCTATGTGTTTGGTTGTAGAATCTTTCTTCTTGTATTTCGGGTTTGATTTGGAATGAATTTATATAATTATATATCCCATCGATTAGTAAGTCTCAAAAATATAAGTTTTTAAGCTTAGAGAGACTATTTTGAGTAATATTGGAAAGAAAATTTTATAGATATAGATAAAAAAAATTTATACTTTAACCGATATTTATCTGAAACTTATTTAGAAATCCTCATTTATTAAAATTAGACTTTATTTTTTGCGCTTGTAGTATAGTGGTAATATGCTAGCTTCCCAAGTTAGCGTCCCGGGTTCAATTCCCGGCAGGCGCATTTAATTTTTCATTTATTTATTAATTCATCAATTCCTACCATGAAATACCTTTCATGAAGCGTAGATCATTTATAATTTGTTTAGCTTCGTGATTAGGAACCTCCATAAAAGCATAAAACTCATTCTGCCAGAATGCTTTTCCGGATGTTGAAGATCGAATATCTTCAGCGAATGTAATAGAATTTCTTACTGGCAAGAGTACTTCTATGATTGCTTGATAATCCTTTTCTTGGTTAACATCTTTTATTTTTGCAGAATACTTAGAAACTAAAGAGAGGGTATTTTTTATGTAATCGGAGGGTAATTGAATAATTGTATGGTAAATTGGTTCAAGTAAAATAAGTTCAGATTCGTTTAAAGCCTTCTTAATGGCATCATAAAACATTGCGGATAATTCTGTAAATGCATTATCTTCGTCAAGCTTTTTAATGTTTAACTCTTCTATTATAATTTTTATTCCCGTAATTTTTTCGCCGCATAGAGGTCCATATAAGAGGATTTTACCTATAATTTCTACAATACTATCTCTATAAAATTGATTTAAATCTTCTTTTAAATTATAGATTAAAATATTATTATTATCATAATACATCCAAAAGTCTTGGATTTCATCCGTGGTCAAATCCGTAAATTCGTCTAGCAATTCTTTCAATCTTGCTTTTGGTTTGATAGTTTTATAATCGTGAGTCTGAAAAAATCTAGAAGTTTTATCATCGAGTCTCTCAATTTTAAGTTTGAGGGAATTTTTATTGAGTGCTGATTCTATTGAAACAACAGATGAGCTATACCTGCAAGATTCTTTAAAAACGGCTCTTGGTTCCGATGTTGAGACTTTAATACCTCGTGTTTCAAGTTCATGTGCAGTAACTTCAAGGTGTAACGGTCCCACGCCGGAAAGCAGAAATTCACCATTTTCTTCATTTATTTCAAATAATAAATTAGGATCTTCGATTAACAAGTTTTCGATGATCTCTTTCATTTTATCTAAATCTCTTAAATATTCTGGTTCGATAGAGACAGTAACTACGGGAGTAGAAACGTATTTTACGTTTTCAAATGGAATCATTTTATCAATATGATTCTTATTAATGATAGTCTCGCCGCTTTTTACTTGCTTTAAACCTTCTATAGCCACGATGTTTCCAACGGGTATTTCTTCAACTTGTTCTCTTCTTTGACCCATAAAAATTGCTGTTTTTCGAATTGTCTCGAAATTATTTTCTCTTAGTAAAAATACTTCCTCTTTATTCAAACAATTGCCAGAAAATATTCTTCCAGTTGCAATCAAACCATGCTTATCTGCTTGTACTTTACTCAAACATATTATTAAAGGACCATTGGGATCGCAATTAGTCATGGATTTTCCAATTTCAGATGTTAAATCTCCACCCCAAATCTTACCTATTCTGTATTTCTGAGCTTCAATAGGGTTAGGGAGGTGATCGACAACCATTTCTAGTATTGCGTTGTGTATTGGAAAATAATTAGCTAAATCTGCATAGGTCTCTTTTGTGTATGTTTCTTTATGATATCGCGATCTAATATCCGAAAATTTTAATGTGTTGTTTTCCAAAATATTTAATGTAAAACCCCATTTGTGGAGCGCTGAGCCGAATGCGACGTTTCCATCAGCGGGAGATACTTGCCACTCTTTTTTGAAGGGTTTGTCTGCGTATCTTTCAATAAGTATATTAAAATCATTGATAATTCTTGTATATTTTTTTCTTATTTGTTCATCTGTAAGCTTAAGTTCCCTGATGAGGCGATCTACTTTATTGATATAAAGTACTGGTTTCACACCTTCTAGTAGAGCTTGTTTAATAACCGTTTCAGATTGAGCTATTATTTCCTCAACAGCATCGACAACTACAACTACTCCATCTATTAACCTTAAAGCACGAGTTACTTTGCCACTAAAATCTAAGTGACCTGGTGTATCAACAAGATTTATTAGAAAGGGGTCGTGGTCTTTAAGAGATTTTTCAAAATATAATGAAATATTAGTAGATTTCATGGTAATTCCACGTCTTTGCTCCTCTTCTAAATAATCTAAAGCACGTGCTTCACCAGCTAGATCGGGTGAAAGTAAACCCGCTTCACTCAAAAGAGAATCGCTTAGAGTGGTTTTACCATGATCTATATGACCCACAAATCCGATATTTCGTATATTATGAGTCTTTTGCATCATATTTAGAATCTCAGAAATTTCCTTACGACGAGGCATACTTATTTATTTCTCTTGTTTATAATTAATTTTATAGTAGGGTAGCATGAATGATTTGATTAAAATTTTCAGTTTATTTCAATGTAATAGGAGCTAGAAATGAATAATATAAAAACGATCAGATCGATAATGATCCTACTTCCCCCAGTTGATTATACCCATAAAGGAGTAGAATCTAATTCATAAAGTAAAAGGAGCGGGAAATGATTTATCTCATTACTCAAGATCTTCATCATTTTTTTGGAATGTAAAATACCAATACTTTCAGTTGGGTCAGAGCTTTCATCGAAAATTTGCATTTCCCGCATATTTATCTTTAATAGGTGATTTCCCCTTCAATATGCACAATTCTATTCTCTACATGAAGTCGTTTATCACAATACAATTCTATGGCTTTCGGGAATATTTTATGTTCCCATTCTAAAATTCTTGAAGCTAGCGTTTCTTCAGTGTCTGTAGCATGTACCGGCACGCATTTCTGAATTATAATTGGACCATGATCTGATTTTGCATCTACAAAGTGAACTGTACACCCGGATACTTTTACACCATATTCAAGCGCATCTCGATGACCATGAAGACCTTTAAATGCAGGCAATAATGCAGGATGAATGTTCATTACCTTACCATCAAAAGCCTCGATAAATTTTTGGCTTACTAATCTCATGTATCCTACCAATACAACTAATTCACAATCATGTTCTTTGAATATATTAATCATTAGTTGATCAAAATCTTCACGAGGAATATCAAGATATTTATCTGATTCTATTAAAAAATGAGGTATCTTGTGATTTTTTGCTCTCTCCATGCAGTAAGCTCCCGGTTTATTGCAGATTAAAACCTCTACTGAAGCTTTTTTTTTTAAAATACCACTTTCACATGCTTCAATAATTGATTCAAAATTTGATCCTGAGCCGGTGGCAATTGCGCCAATCTTAACTTCTGGCATAGGATTTTCTAATTTTCATTAGTTATAAAATTTACTTCCATATATATGAAGGAAAATTACAATTGATATAAAAAAATTTTTATGTGATAAT
>JAGXNU010000068.1:0-2734 GCA_019894815.1 Promethearchaeota archaeon | reverse complement strand
ACTATTTAGAGATTAATAGAATTCATTCTTAAATTCACTCTCTTGTAATAGTGATAATATCTAAGAGATAATTATTCTATTTATACAAAATCACTGAAAATTAACTTGATATTTACCACGGAAAAAGTATTAATATAAAAAAGAGTTAAGGAAAATAATTTTCATTAATTGCATGACTAATTATTTTCAATCAATATTTATTTACATAAAATAATTTTAAAATCGGATTAATATGAGTTTTGAAGGAGAATTACAGAGAATTAAAGACGAAATTATTTCAATCCTCCCTGATGATATTATTGTGAAGAAAATCGAGTTTGAGGGTCCAGAAATTGCTGTTTATTCAGAAAATTCGGATGTGGAGGGTATTGAGAATTCCGAAATCCTCAAGGATTTAGCAAGAACAATGAGAAAAAGGGTAGTATTCCGATGGAATGTCGAAAAACGGAAAGACCCAGATGAAACTGAAGCATATATTCGGAATCTTGTAGGTGAAGTGGCCGAAATTACTAGCATCGAATTTGATCATACGCGGGGGGAAGTTATAATTGAAGCAGGAAAACCCGGCATAGTAATTGGTAAAAAAGGGGTAAATCTTAAAGAAATCAGGTCAAATACTTTTTGGCAACCTAAAACAATTCGAACACCTCCTCTTACTTCTAAAACAATACAGTTGATAAGGCAAATGCTGAAAAAGGAGCGTCAAAACCAAAAAGAAATACTATTAGAAATCGGAAAACGAATCCACAGACCCCCTCTTTTTAAGGATTTATCTATCAGAATGACAGCTTTAGGAGGATTTAGAGAAGTAGGGCGATCTTGCATACTAATACAAACAAGGGATAGTAATATTCTTCTTGATGTAGGATTAAACGTTGGAAATAAACATGATAGATTTCCTGCTTTTGATGTCCCAGAATTCTCAATTCGGGATTTGGATGCTGTTGTTATATCTCATTCTCATTTGGATCATTGTGGAATGGTTCCATTCTTATTTAAATATGGATATAGGGGACCAGTTTATTCTACTCTTCCTACCAGAAACATTTCTACGATGCTTCAGTTAGATTTTGTCCAAATTGCAGAAAAAGAAGGAATAGTCCCACCATATTCAAAAAGAGATGTGAAAACAACAGTCCTACATACCATTCCTTTATCATGGGGAAAAGTAACTGATATTGCTCCCGATATAAAGCTCACACTTCATAATTCCGGGCATATACTCGGCTCATCCATGATACACTTACATTTTGGAAAAGGAGGATATAACTTTGTTTATACTGGCGATTTTAAATACCAGAAAACCCGTTTACTTGAGAAAGCAGCAGTAAAATTCCCCCGTGTAGAGAGTTTATTGATTGAATCTACATATGGAGGACCTCAAGATCGAATCCCTAGTCGTCAAGATTCAGAACGAGATTTAAAACAGATCCTAACTTCCACAATTCGGAGGGGTGGCAAAATACTCGTACCCGTATTAGCAGTCGGAAGAGCACAGGAACTGATCATCGTTTTAGAGGAATTGATATCAAAGGGTATAATTGACCGCGTGCCAGTTTTCTTAGATGGTCTTATTTCTGAAGCCACAGCAATACATACTGCTCATCCCGATTACCTTAGCTTGGATCTAAGAGAGAAAATACTTCATCAAGGAAAAAATCCTTTCTTGAGTGATTTCTTTACAACAATCTCCTCACCAGATGAACGTAAAGATGTAATACAAGGAGGTCCGTGTATTATTTTAGCCACGAGTGGCATGTTGATAGGAGGTCCTTCAGTTCAGTACTTGAGATCACTAGCAGAGGATAAAAATAATAGTCTAATCTTCGTGTCTTACCAAGTTTCAGGAACATTAGGAAACCGGATCATACGCGGCTTTAGAGAATTTCAATATATCGATCCCAGAGGTAGAACTCAATTAGTGAAATTAAATTTAAATGTATTTACTCTTGAAGGATTCAGCGGACATTCATCTCGAAGTCAGATCTCTCAATTTTTACGAAGAATTGCACCGAGACCCAAGATGATTATCTGCAACCATGGAGAAGAGTCAAAAGTGATTAGCTTGGCCACGATGATTCATAGAAAATTGAGGAAAACAACTAAAGCACCTAAAAACTTGGAGACAATTTTATTAAAATAGTTCATCATATATGACATATAAGATAAATAATACTAAGGAACCCAATAAGGAATCCTAAACCCCCATTATTAAAAATAATCAAACCAACGATAAAACCTATTATACCTGTTACAATAGAGATTATAAAAAAGACACCAAGAATAATGCCCCAATAATGTACTTCTTCCTTTATTTCTTCCTTCTTCCTTTCTTTCCACTTCTCCAAATTTCTTTTTCTAAATTCCCTTTTTATAACGCTTTGATTTTCTTTTATTTTTTTATTTATTATTTTTTGTTCTTCTTTAGTTCTTTCTTTTTGGTCTTCAAATTTTGAACCACATGAAAGACACATATCATAACCAGGTGTTATCTTCGTTCCGCAATCAAGACATTTATCTTGAGTAATAAAAATCCCTCTTTTTCAAAATTGTGAGTTTTATTAACATTAATTAAATATTATGATCAAATCTCTATAGGTGAATATGGTATATAAAGATTAGATTGAATTTACCTACCAAATTCTTATTTTTACAGGTAATAGTTTTAAAAAAAAAAAAAATTGTAACCAAAATTGGCATAATTGATTCTTATCTTTACAGATGATTTCTAATT
>JAGXNU010000067.1 GCA_019894815.1 Promethearchaeota archaeon | reverse complement strand
CCATTTAACCGAATGCGTCATAGGCCATTAGGCCTCATGATTAGGGAGAATGAACCAATCTTTAGAACTCCATTAGCGAACATCAAAGATCTTAAAGATCATTTCGAAATTAGCGCTGAATTACCTGGCTTAGAGAAGAGTAATATCGAACTTACTATAAAAGATGACGTAATGGAAATCAAAGGTGAACATAAAGAAGAAACGAAAGAAGAAAAGGAAGGACAATTAGTTCGGAGAGAGTATCATTCATCCAGTTATTACAGGGCTTTCAACTTACCAGAGAACATCGATAAAGAAAAAATTGATGCGAATCTTGACAAGGGAATTTTAACTGTAAAAATTCCAAAAGTCTCACCACCGAAGCATGAAAAGAAGAAAATAGAGATTAAATAATTATTTGGAATTTCTTTTTATTTTATTTTTTTGATTTTTTTTGTAGATGTATTATGATAATATATGAGGAGAAAATGAATTTCATTTTTTTTTCAACAGGAAGAATAGTAAAAGTAAAAGAAATTATTGATGAAGCTATATCGATATTAATTATAAAAGAACATCAGAACTATTACAAGAAGGATATCATATCTTTTATTGCTCGACTCACTAAATAGAGTTGTATATTTCTAGCCCCACCAATAATCTCTTGCACTTTTGCAACCTCTAAAGCTTTATCGATTCGCAAGTTATCTGTGAAAGCAATTCCTCCGCATAATTGCTGGGTTTCATACGAGATTTTGTGAGCCAAGTTCGAGGCAAGAAATTTTGCTCCTGAGCTAAACGATGCGTTGTACTTAATGTATTTCTGTTGTTCAAATTGTTGGCGTTCTTTAGTTTTATCATATTCTGTCGCGCTTGTGAAACCTAACTCTGTAGCAGCCATTAATTCAGTAATTAACTGGGTAATTGGAAAAGAGACACCTTGAAAGTCGTATATTGGACGATTAAATTGAGTTCTAATGTTTGTATATATAAGAGCTGTAATTGCCGTAAGCCAAGCGATTCCAAGGCTAGAACCTATGATTGCGCACCTTTCAGCAACTAGCCCAGAAAAAAGGTTCTTATATCCTTGACCTTTGGCTCCAAGAACATTTTCTTTGGGAATTTTCACGGAATTAAAAATTGTTTGTCCAATTTCTACTCTGGGAACGGATTGAATACCAAGCCTGTTAGTCTCTAAACCTTCAAAATCTCGCTCTACAATGACTTGGTACATGGTGCCTCGAGGATTTGTTGTATCTGATACGCCATATACTATGAAATAGTCCGCGTTAGGTCCATTTGTAGTGTAGAGTTTTTCCCCATCCATAATTAAATAATCTCCCTTGTCCTGAATTTTAGTTTTCATGTTAACCGCATCAGACCCCTGGTACTTTTCTGTTATACATATACATCCTATCTTTTTACCCGTTATGATTTGATGTAAAACTTCAGTGATACGATCACTTTTACCAAATTGGAATAAAGGATTTGCAAATATTACCCCTGTTACTACTCTAGCCAAGTCTAGTTCAGGATCAATAATCGATGTAGCCATAGCTAGTAACATCTCGTATCGCATATTGCACCTTTTACAATCACCAAAAGTATTTAATCTTTGAATATAATTTTTTTTTCCAAGAATAGGAAAAAGTTCATATACCTCGGTATTGAGGTCTATATTAGGTTCAATATTTTTTAGCAAAAAGAGTTCTAATTCTTCCAAAAAAGCTCTCTCTTCTTCGGTAATGAGGGGCATGATAAAATTATTAAAAATTTTATAGATATTTTTAGTAGTCAATTTTTCCTTTACTTCCCCGTCTAAAATATCTACTCCTGTTATTTTTTTCATTCTAAGCTCAATTCTTTTATATTTCATTGATTATAAAAATCAATTTTCTTCTTTTTTTCCAATTTCTATCCTAAAAGTAGCAATTACATGGGGCTCTAGACTAAATTTTATCGTATTTGAGTCGCATGAATCCACAGAAGCTTTTATATCTCTTTGAGGATGTTCTTCAAGAAAATTTACTATCCTAGCACCTGTAATGGTAATTCCACTATAAAAACTCATAGTTCCCTTTTCAGAATGAGAAGAGATATTATAAATTCTCACAATTAGGTCATTTCCAGCTTCTGATTTTTTCAAAGCGCTCAAGACGATGTTAGAATTATCAATCTCTAGAAAACTTAATTCAGGAGGTACACAAGAATCTACAGACTTACTGTAAGGCATATCAAAATGCGTCAATATGCCAAATGGTTTAATCACTACCTTATCAAGAGCTCTTATCGAAGATCTTACTGTTGATGGGAAAACGACTTTAAGAGGATTGTTAACCTCCTTTCCCGTTTGATGAATTTTCGCATCATTCCAACTCGAAACTCCTTCATAAGTTATTATGGAAAATTCAAATTCATGCTTGCCAATGCATTGAGCTGCAGGAGTATTTAAATCGGGTCCGGCATTATTTCCCCGTGTACTTAAATCGTGTCTTGACAACCACTCGATACATCTCAATAACGTTATTGCGAGCGTGATCGTTTCATCGACATTCTTTATTGCTTCATATTCTGGTAATCCCTTATTGATGAGACCGAAAGTTCTTTTAGTGTTGCTAACGGAGACAAAATCTTTTTGGTGATTCGTTGGTAAGGGTTTTTGAGCCCATTTTTCAGCAAAGGGAAGATCAATGTTTCTTGGAAGAACGTAAAAATGCCCATCGCAGTCCACTTTTTCTGTTTTTATCTTAGTAGGAAATAACACTCTCATGCGATGGTCTTTACTGTTATTTTCAAGTATGACCTTGAAATCAACGCGCTTTATGCCTTTATATAAAGTAATATAAATTGATATCCCGTTAGGAACAAGATAATCATCTCTATTATATCTATCCTCGGTTAAGGATGAAGGTAAATTTAAATTTGCTTCAATCTTTATCGTTTTTTGTGAGGAACCGTCAATATAGGGTTCTAAACTCAATATATTAAGATCTTCTGAGGAGAATTGTAAATCTGTCTGATTTTCTCTTGGGTCCGCAAAGTCATATTCATCTCCCCAATCTCCGACATCTTCAAAATAACAGATATTCTCAAATAATTCATTACTTTCTTTATCTAAAACTTGGATGATCCCTTTTAAAGTTATCTCCACCCTATAAAATTCATTTTCAATAGTGTTTTCGCTCAGTTTAAAATTTGAATCTTTCACGCTAAAAACTTCTGGCTTTTGGTCTGGGATCAAGTAGAACACTTTATATCCGCAAGCAGGTACTTCTGCCAGAAAACTGCAAGAATGGCTCATTGAAAACACCATCTGATATCGGGACTCTTCAATTACATGCTTCACTTGATATGGGATGTTTTCCCCATTAGAATCCACGATAGTGAAATCTCCCGGTGATTTTATAGTAGCTTTCTTTACATGCGAAATGATGTTAAAATGCATGATATCCTTTCTTTTCCATGGAAGTGGATTATAAACGATAAAAGGAATTTTATTGCCATTAGTATCATAATTTATAAGATCCGTGAGATATAGCACTGAATTTTTAAAGATTTCCTCTCCAATTTGCTCTGCCCAATCAAATCGCGTTTTCATTTCATCATGGACTTGGTCAATTGAACACCCACAGATACTATCATGAGGATGATTCTTTATCAACCATTTCAATCCAGTAAGAAGATAACCTTGAGGATATCTAAATTCATTGTAATTATCAAGTGCCCACGTTATAGTAGCAAGAGGTTCAGTATATTTTTCGTATAAATACTCAATTGACGTATTTCGTTGTTTTATCCACATTCTTGCTGAAAATACTCCCGAGAGTAAATGAGCGTGCTTACCTCCTCTAAGTTCTCCTTGAAATGAATTTAATCTTGGATTAGATTCTAAAACCTTTCTAATATAATATTCGACATCATTCTGTTCCATGAATTTCTCAGGATACTTTTCGTTCCATTGTCTCACGATTTCAGGAATTTCTGGTTTAGCTTCATGATGATCAAAACCACTGTTAAGTAGAACGAAAGGTGTAGCAGTAAATTTTTCAAAGTGAGATATTACTCGCTTCATTTTGGATATAGCAGCCTTGTATTTTCCATCTATTTTTTTGAGACTCATATCAGCTACAGAACCATAATTATAAATGAGTAAAACACCTAAAATAGATGCTGCATTTCCTGGAGCGTTCCACCAAAACTCTACATTTAATTCATTATCTTCAAATTCATTACCAAAACCTCTCCAGAATAGTATAGCAGGTAATTCGAATCCGCTTAATATTTGGGGTAATTGTGCAATATGCCCGAATGGATCTGGTATGTAGCCCGCTTTCATCACTTTACCAAATTTTTGAGAGAGTTGATGGCCGATTATCAAGTTTCGAATCAAAGATTCACCACTCACTAAAAATTCATCTGGTAAAACATACATTGGACCAATAGATAGACGATTTTCCATGACGTGAGTCATGATTTCTTCTTCCAAATCGGGTCGAACCTCCAAATAATCCTCAAGAGGAATTACCTGTCCATCAAGCATGAAATTTTTGTAGCTAGGATCAGTTTTTAAGATTTTTAATAATTTATCCATCATTAAAACTAGTCGTGCTCGATACTCTTGAAAGGGAAGATACCAATCGTGCTTTAAATCTAATTAAAATAAAGTTTCACGGTCCCAGTGAGTTTCAGGCACAATAATTATTTCTTTAGACTTAACCATATCAAAAAGTAATTTAAACTGGTTTAAATGATTTCTTAAAAATGTCCTATGTGTATTATACTATAATTTTATAATTAATTTGTCTATTTTTATTTAAATACGTGATATTTTATATCATTATTGTGAGGAAAGAATACTCAACACTAGAGCTCATCTACGAACTCGCTAAATATATAGGGTCTTTACCGAAAGCCAGTAGTTCTCTTGGGTATGGTTCTACTTATTTATCAGACCTAAAACAGAGAATTACTAATCCCAAAGTTAAGGGTTATAATCCCAATTATAGGTTTTCATTAGAGAATCTGAATAAATTTAAAATAAATATAAGAAATAATCTAGGAATTCAAGCTGGAGAAGTTATAAATCTCATTGATTTATATTCAAACAATAATACTGGTCTTGAAGAATATTCTAATCAGCAGTATAATAAATCCCTTAAAGCTCATTTTTTCAATAATATTAATACTCTTGAAAAAGCATATTGGCTTGGATTTTTATATGCAGATGGAAGTGTAAAGGAATATTATCGAAAAAAGCCTTGGTATAGAATACTTATTGAATTATCAATAAAGGATAAAGATCAACTTATAAGATTTTGTAGAACTATAGGTTTAAATCCTTCTCAATACATAAAAAGTCGTTACAGGGAAAAAAAATATAAGGATGAAATAAGAAAATATCCCATGACCTATGTTCATTTTAGATGTAAACCTATGTCAAAAGATTTAATCAATCTTGGCTTTAGAGGCTCAAAATCTTATCTAAAAAGCCTTCCTAGTATTTTTAATAATTTAAATGATCAAGATAAAAGGAAACTATTTTTAGCTTGGCTTCTCGGATTCTATGATGGTGATGGAGAAATGAATAATACTAGAATTACTTCATCAAGCCGACAATTTCTGCAAGAAATCAAAGAATCTTTAAAAATTGATTTTAAAATTAGATTATTATATGATATTGATAAGAAATCATATCTAGAAGGAATCGTAGCAAAGAAACCACATTGGAGATTAACTTTAGGCATCTCAATATTTAACGAAATGATGCAAAATTATAAAAAAAGCATGCCAAGGAAAAGAAGATGATTTTATTAAATACTCTCATTAATAATTAAATTACTGACTTTCCCACTACACTATCATGAGGTTTTTCTCCTAATAAATCCAGTAAAGATGGCACCATGTCTGTTGTCTTGCAATATGAGAGCTCTTTTGATGGAATATCTAATGTTCCTCCGATTATGAAGGGTACGATCATTGACTTACGCAAGCATATATCATGTGAATACCGAGAACTAGGTTTAGTTTCTCCATGTTCAAATCCAAATGAATATTCACCTAAAGTTGAGACCATTATATCGCATGAGCGGGGATTTTTTAAATATCGCGGGATTTGATCAATTATCATGGGGAAATCAACATGGTTAGTGCCTTCTAACCACTCGTTAATATCATGAGGTTTTCCATCTAAAAGAGAAGCTGATTGCTCGTTATTTTCATATCCATAAATGTCTAAATCATCGTAAATATAACTCGTTTTTTGGTTTTTACCATGTCCTTCAAATTCTATTCTAGCTTCATGGATTATATCCTTCTCATCACGATATTTTAAATGTATTGTTCCTTTGTCTGGAGTATTGTCATCATCGCGATAATACATGTATTTTACTCCCGGGATCTTCCAAATTGTATCAATGAGATTGAGGTCCTTTTTACCTGCCATGCTTAGTTTATATTTCTTCATCTCATCAATAGTAGAGTGATGGTGCCAATCTATTCCTCGAAAATTAAAAAAACCAACAGAACCAAGAACAGCATCAAAATCTCCCGTTCCTTTCTTAGGATTATATTGCATTAGACCAATTTCGTTAAAATATGGTTCTAAGTTATATAGTTGTTTTGCTTTATAATTACCGTGGTCAGATAATATGCCAATAGCAGTTGAGTCATAATATCCCGTTTCTTTAAGTGTCTTGATAATATTTCCGATACCTACATCACATTTAAGGAGTTCATTAATGTAATCTTCATGATCAAATCCCTTAAGATGCATCAGATGATCAGTATAAGGAACGTAGGCAACTGTAACAATAGGAGGTTTACTAAAATCAAATTCACTGGGATGGTTGAAAGCTTTTGCCACGTTATTTAATATGACTTCTGTTGTATAAGGACTAGGAGATATCAACTTAGAACCTCTACTAACAATGTTACATGAACTAAAATGGTTTTCATCTTCAACTTGTTCAAAGATTGTTTTACAATTTGGACCTAATTGTTTATTTAATTTATACAGACTACCAGCTCCACAATTGATTATTTTAGGGTACCTACTCCCTTCAGACGGAGGATCAGTTCTAGTAAGGTAATGGTATTCAGGGATACCACTCCCTTCTTTTGGATAATAACCCGAATAACTGCCAGTGATAAGGTTACTATAGGAGGGAAATGTGATGGAAGGATAAGACGTGACACAATTTTGACAAGAAATTCCTTCTCTCGCTAACTTAGCTATATTTGGAGCTTTTCCGTTTTCAATTAACTCAAATAGATGACCCGCTCTGACATCATCTATAAATATTAAGATAACATTATTTACTCTCTTTCTATTCATATTTAACTTAAATTAGTATTATTTAAAAGATTTTCACAGAGCTAAGAATACCATTATTGAATTCGAAAAACTTTTGTTTTAAGAATAATTACATTCATGTAATGAGTCAGGTAGAGGAACAAAATTTCGTAGTGGGAATTTTTGGGGATAATTTCGAATTAAGGCAACTTATAGGACAATCCTTAGGTGCTCCTGGTACAAAGAGTGATCTCCTTTTTTTTAATCGTTTAGATTCAACTTTAAATCATGTATTTTGCGCCATAACTCCCGTTGATTATCCTGACAAAATTAAACCATTTTTACAAGCATTATCTATCTCGAACATCCATGTATTAGTAATTGACCTTGAAAACGGATTGAATGCAACTATAGGAGAAGTACTTGTTGGTTTAGATTTATATCATAGTATATTTAACACTAAAGTTGTAGCGATTATAGATGGCATTAATTCCAAGACGGAGTGGAAATTACCGGATATTAAAGCAAAACTTAGAACAATCCTAAAAACAACTAGTCTTGATGATACCTACATCATTGAAATTAGGCACAAAGAAGATTATGATAAGTTGAAATTGAAGATTATTGAGTTAGGCTCCGAAATAAAGGAAACACATTCTAGAAATAATATAAACACTAAAGTGCTAATTGACCACGTTTTCCCCGTGAAAGGAATTGGAACTGTAATCTTAGGCGTTGTTAAAGAAGGAAATATTTCTGCAGGTCAAATGTTAGAATTAATCGGGTATGAGGATATAAATAAAAAAGTTATTATTCGGAGCATTCAAAAACATGATAGGGTGTTTAAAACTGCCCAGATTGGAGATAGAGTAGGATTAGCTCTTAAAGGAAATATTTCACCTGAGGATGTTAACCGTAGTAATATAATCGCGAGTCAAGGTAAATTTGTAAATGAAAATAAAATAAATGCAAGCGTCCACATTAATAAATTCTATGTTCCTAAAGGAGGCGTTGTAAAATCCTCTGATGGTATTCAATATTTTGGAATGGTAGATCTTAAAATTTCTCCATTAAAGTTTGAGTCTGGAGAAGAAATTAAACCAGGGGCATCAGGAAATGTTGTAATTCAATTTGATAAAAATCTTTACCATGATGGTACTGGTCTTAAAGGGATAATTACAGAGCTTAATAAATTTAATGGTAAATTAAGAATCATCGGACATTTTCATCAAATAATATGAAAATGTTTTTTATATAATATTTTATTTGAAATAGTGCTATAAATCTATACTCACGCAGAGTATTTCATCAAATAATTCTCCATAGTGGCTTTTTTATTTGACTCATCAAACTAGATTTATTATTTGTTGCAATCAATAGATTCAAACGAATTTATCTTGATGAAGGCTTCTTCTTGTCTGTTTCTTTGTTCTGATTTAACTGATCTATTCACTTGTGATAAATATTTTATCGCGTTAGTTTTTCCTATAATTATATTCTCAATTAATTCTTCTTTGCTGAGTCCACCAGAGATGACGAGAGCTGTTTGAAAGGAATGGTCTGGTTCTAAAGTTTTAAATTTGATTTGCAAAGCAGATAAAATTTCTCCCGGTTTTCCATGAAGTGTATTTGAAAGATTTAATTTATCGTTATTAACATCAAAATCTTTAGTTAGACAAGTCTCATAGTTCGTTGATTTTGAGAGGGGCGAAAATCCCCCATAAAGCCCAGTTTCATCAAATTGATAAATAATATCATTTTCTTCATCATAGCCAGATAAATCATTATCGAAACCATCTAATCCGTTGATATCAAAGTCAAACACAAAGTACATTGAGAAGTCTATTAAGCTAAAATCGGAAATATTTTTTAGCGTGAAAAACGTATTGATATAAGGAACTTTTGGACGATTAAAGACGTCAATATATAATCGAATCGAAGAGTGTTCTTTTTTAAATGTAATTGGTTGAATTTTCTTTTCCCTTATTAATATTTTTAAATATTCTTTTATGTCAAAATCTAGCGTTATACGGTCGATCACAGTTCCCGTCCGGCTGTTTACCATTTTGTAGATTGGAGTTGGTTCAATATTTTTCAACACGACAGGAATGGTGCCGATTTTTTTGCCAATTAATTTAAAACTGAACCAAGGTCCTGCCATTTCTTGTTCTGTTAAATAGAGTATATATTTGCCCTTGTAGGTTAATTCTTTAATTGAGAAGCCCATCAAGTATCCAGCAGTATTTCAAGTTGCTAAAATTTCGTTGAAGTAAACCTTTAATAC
>JAGXNU010000066.1 GCA_019894815.1 Promethearchaeota archaeon | reverse complement strand
GGATTTGCAGGTGTTGATATTCAGAAAACACCTCTTGGCGTTAGAATAACACTCCGGACGTCCCGTCCAGGACTTGTAATAGGAAAGGGGGGGAAAAGGATACAAGAGATTACAGATATCCTTCAAGAACGTTTTGGGCTCGAAATGCCCCAGATAGAGGTCGAAGAGGTCCAAAATCCTGATGTTAACGCACAAATTATGGCAGAACGCTTAGCGTATTCATTAGACCGAGGACGCCATTTCAGAAGGGCAGGATATTATATTCTACGAAAAGTCATGGATTCTGGTGAAGCGAGAGGTGTTGAAATTATCGTTTCTGGCAAGGTCACCAGCCAAAGGGCTAGAACCCAAATATTTAGAGCTGGAACCATGTCTAAATCAGGTCAACCCGCTCAAGAAGGTGTTGATAAAGGAGTTGCTCAATGTGTCCAAAAATCTGGAACGCTAGGAATCATCGTGAAAATAATGAGAGCAGATACCAGAATGGGAGATACTGTAACATTAAAAAGGGATTTGTTATCAAAAGCTCAAGCAAAAGCAGAAGCAAAATTGGCTAAAACTCGGGTTGAGTATAAGATTGAGGAAGAAGAGGATATTGAGCTCTCAGTCGAGGATAAGGAATTACTTGATAAAGTGGATGAAGAAGATATCTCAGAAATCTCGTTAAAACCGGATGATGAGGTTAAAGATAATAATTAATAAATAATTAATAAAAAATTAATATTTAAAATTTAGTGAGTTAAAATGGATATTATTACCGCTGAAAAAATCCGAGAAATGGATGAAAGGGAAAGGGAAAGAACCTTAATCAGTTTACGCGAGGAGTTAATGATGCTTTATAGCATGCAAACTGGAGGTGGGCTTTCAGATAATCCCGCTAAGGCTAAAATGCTTAAAAGACAGATAGCCAGAGTATTAACAGTTAAAAATGAGGAAAAATGATGATGATTGAACCAACATATTTGATTTATCACGATCTCATTGGTTTCCAAGTGTTAGCAAGACATAAATCCAAGGATCAAGGGGATTTTTCAGATATTGGGGTTGTCATTGATGATACAAAAAATATGTTACATATCAAGAAAGATAATATTATTAAAAAATTAGTTAAGAAGGATTATGTATTTAGAATTAAGCTTGAAGATGGATTACTTGAATTAAATGGATCCAAAATCATTGGTGTTCCAGAAAATAGATTGAGAAGCTTAAAAAAGAAAAAACGGTTGAGAAGATAAAATGAGTATTAGAAATATAGGAATTCCCGGAATAACACCTCCCACTGCAAAAGAATGTGGAGATAATGATTGCCCTTTCCACGGAACTACAAGGATTAGGGGAAAGATCACTCAAGGAGTGGTAGTAAGTAAGAAATCTAAAAATACAGTAATAATTAGACAAGATTATGTTCAATTCATTAAGAAATATCAGCGATATGAAAGGCGTAATTCTCGACTTTCATGTCATTTACCCCTATGTTTAAAAAATGAGATAAATTTAGGGGATTTAGTCAGAGTAGGTGAGAGTCGAAAACTTTCAAAAACAAAATCATTTATTGTGCTAGATAAAGTATCAAGAGGGGCGGATTAAATGGGTACAAGGAGAAAGGCAGGTGCAAAGAAAATTTCTATGCCCCGAACGAGTTATGGCGTTCAAAATGGCACTAAAATTCTTATTACAGATAATTCGGGAGCAAAGATAGCTCAAATTATCAATGTAGATCATTCTAAAACCAGAATACGAAGATTGCCTAAAGCTACTGTAGGTTCTGTTTGTACGGTAACTATTAAAAAGGGTCGACCTGAATTGCGTGGAAATATCTTGAAAGCAGTCATTGTAAGACAAAAGATGATTTTCAGACGAGTTGATGGAACTCGTCTATGTTTTGAAGATAATGCTGGGGTTATAATCTCAAAAGAAGGAGATCCAAAAGGAACAGAAATAAGGGGACCAATCGCGAGAGAAGCCGCAGAAAGATTTCCCCGATTAGCATCAATATCATCACTAATAATATGAGAGAAGTGAATAATATGAAAGTTAAATCATCACAACCTAGAAAGCAAAGAAAAGCACTATATAATTATAGAAATGATCAACGATCAAAATTATTATCCACACGTGTAGCAGATTTCTTGCGAGAAGAGTATGGAATTAAAAAATTACCCTTAAGGGTGGGAGATGATGTTAGAGTGTTACGTGGGGAGTTTAAAGATTTTGAAGGAGTAATCATCGCGGTAATGAACAATCAAAGAGTTCAAGTGAAAGAATGCGTTTTTGATAAAAATGATGGAACACAATTTCATCCATCCATTCATATTTCAAAACTCATAATAACTAAGTTTAGCGAGGAACGAAAAATGGACCCTTGGAGAGGGCGTATTATTGAAAGGAAAGCTTTATACGGATTTGGAACTGAAGAATTAAAAGGACCTAAAAAAGAAAAAGGAGAGGAAATTTAATGGCTAGGCACGGAGGAAAGAAAACATTAAAAAGATTTAATACCCCAAAGTACATGCAATTAAAACGAAAGCATGGAACGTTCTTCGTAAACCCATCACCTGGTCCTCACACAAAAAGATTTTCTTTAACCCTATTACACATTATAAGAGATCATCTAAAAATAGTTGACAATTATCGTGAAGCTAAAAAATTAATTGGTTTAGGCTATTTTAAAGTTGATGGACGGACGATAAAGGATAAAGCGTTTCCTCTAGGATTAATGGATGTCCTAAGTATTGAAAAAATAAATACTCATTACCGGATATTACCTGATTCTCATCACGGGTTGATTTTACATGAAATATCAGCAGAGGAGAGCATTTACAAATTATGTAGGATTGACGAAAAAACCACAATTAAAGGTGGACATATTCAATTAAATCTTCATGATGGACGTAATATTCTTATTACTGTTAAAGATCCAAAAAATCCTAAAGAAGATATTTATAAAAGAATGGATGTATTGAAAATTTCGGTTCCTGAACAAGAAATACTTAAAGTGTATAGATTTAAGGAAGGTAATCTAGCAATTATCATGTCAGGAAAAAATATTGGTCAAGTTGGGAAGATAATTAATATACTTAAACGATTTGGTCCTAAAGCAAGTACCGTATCCATTCAACATGATTCTGATCATACAGAAACACTTTATGATTATACTTTTATTATTGGAGAAGAACAAGCAGAGATAAATTTACCATCAATTATATAAATAAAATTATAGAGAGATTATCAAATGTCATCTACATCAAAGAAAAAATCTAAAGTTGTTGGAGTAACACAATTTGAAGAATTATGGAAAAACCCCATGAAAAAACCATTTTTAGAGAAAATTGTGCTAAATATAGGCATGGGAAGCGGAGGAGAAGAATTAGAAAAAGCCTCAACAGTGTTAGAAACAATCTCTGGAATGAAAGCCGTAAAAACAATATCAAAGAAAAATGTAAAGGAATTTAACTTGAGGAAAGGCCGACCAATAGGCACTAAAGTCACTGTGAGAGGAGATGAAGCTGGAAAGCTTCTAAAGAGGTTGCTAATTGTTAATAATAATAAAATCTTACGTAAAAGTTTTGATAATTTTGGAAACTTTGGATTTGGCATAACTGAACACATAACCATCCCGGGAGTAGAATATGATAATTTAATTGGAATTTTCGGATTGGATGTTGTAGGAAGGATAGTTAGACATGGGATGAGAGTAAAGTATAGAAGAAAACAAAAAGCTAAAGTGCCAAAACACCATTATGTTTCTAAAGCTGAAGCTCAATATTTCTTAAAAAGTAATTTTGGAGTAGAAATTGTAAATAAATTAGAATTAGAATATTTTTAAAATCAAAAAAAGGATGATTAAATGCCACAAGGAAGACACAGCGGAAAAGGTCAAAGAGAATGCAGAAGATGCCATACTCATCGAGGTGTGATTAGAAGATATGGATTATATATCTGCAGGAGATGTTTCTATGAAATTGGAACAGAAATCGGATTCCGCCGTTATGAATAATATAGTAAAAGGAAAAAAAAAGGTGTAAATGAAGTTGACAAATACGGTTGCTGACGCATGTAATATTTTAAAAAATGCAGAAATGGCGAGAAAAAAAGAAGTGATAATTAACCCAGCATCTAATTTAATACAGAGAATCTTGAGGATTTTTCAGCAACATGCATACATAGGAGAATTTGAAAGATACGATGACGGAAGAGTAGGCAAGTTCAAAGTGGCTTTGGGAGGAAAAATCAATGAATGTAAGGCTTTAATGAGACTTAATTATAGTATTGGAGATTTCGAGAAATTAGAGCGAAGATTATTACCTGCTCCCGGCCTTGGATTAATTATATTAACAACAAATCAAGGTATAATGACCATGAAAGAAGCCGAAGAAAAGAAGATCGGGGGCATGACATTATGCTATGTTTATTAGAAAAAAAGAGGTATGAACAATGGTAAAAACCGTGTATCTTGAGGAAAAATTGGAGATTCCAGATGGAGTTAAAGTCACTGCTGATGAGAATTACCAAGTCACTGTAAAAGGTCCTAATGGCCAGATATCTAAAGATTTTTCTCACGTGAGGGGAATAAAGATAGTAGTTGAAGGAAATTCAATAATTTTTTCGACTAATTTCCCAAAAAGAGGAACACTTGCTCTAACTAAAACATTATACAATATAATAAAAAATTTAATAATCGGTGTCCAAACAAATTATGTTTATTCCTGTAAAATTTGTTATAGCCACTTTCCTTTTAATGCTGAAATCAAGAAAAAAAATAAAGAAATTCATTTTGTGAATTTTTTGGGAGAACGAGCTCCCAGAGTGACTAATTATTTAGATAATGTATCTGTTGAAGTCCGAGATGATAACGTAATCTTAACTGGTCCAGATAAAGAAACACTGGGTCAAACAGCAGCGAACATGAAAAAGAGTTGTCGTATACGAAAAAAAGACCACCGTGTTTTTCAAGATGGTGTGTATTTATATAAAAAACAGCTAGGAGACGAAGTTCTCTGGCAAATAAAATAGGTGGTATGGAATTTTGGAACAAAAAAGATTAATGAAGTTAAGAAAAAATATGGCTAAACATCGTCCAAGCTTTCGGCGTGTTGAGTCATGGCGATATGTAAGAGTAAAAGACCCTTGGAGAAAGGCACGAGGTATTGATTCACGAACTCGAATAAAATCTAAATCTGGTGTTAAATCACCTTCAGTTGGATATCGTGGACCAAAAAAAGTTAGAGGACTGCACCCTTCGGGGTATGAAGAGGTAAGAGTTGTAAGTATTGAAGATCTCAAGAATTTAAATAATAAAATGCATGCTTTAAAAATATCTAGTAAGTTAGGAGCGAAAAAACGAATGCTCTTAATTGATTATGCTCAAAATCGGGGATTTAAAATATTAAATATTGGAATCTCTCAAAGGGAATTAGAAGATTTGGAATCAATGTTGGAATCTTCATTCGATGATGTTGATGACTTAGAAGAAGAATTAAAGGATGATTAAATAATAAATCAGTGATGTATTATGAGTTTAAAAGCCCAAAAAAGAATGGCCGCTCAAATTTTGAAATGTGGTGAGAATCGAGTTTATTTTGATCCTTACTTAATCGAAGATATACGGATGGCAATCACACGAGAAGACATCCGCAACTTGATAAAAGAAGGTGTCATTCTGAAGAAATATGAACAAGGTATCTCAAAACATAGAAAAAATGTCAGACATGAAAGAAAGAAAAAGGGAAGAGCAAGAGGTTTAGGAAAAAGAAAAGGGAAGAAAGGTGCTAGAACCCCTAAGAAGAAGGCTTGGATGAGAAAAATACGTCCTCAAAGAAGAGAGCTCAAAAAATTAAGAGATCGAAAATTGATTACGACGGCAACATATAGAAAACTGTATAAGAATGCAAAAGGAGGCATGTTTACTAGTGTTGCCCAAATGAATCGCCATATAAAAGAAAAGGAACTACTGAAACGAGGGAGATAAAGTTGGCAAAAGGACCGAGATACAGAATAGCAAATAGAAGAAGAGCGGAAGGTAAGACAAATTATCATCGGAGATTAAGGTTATTAAAATCAGGTAAGCTGAGAACTGTAATCAGGGCTTCAAATAATCATATAACAGTTCAAATTGTCCAATCAAAACTAAAGGGAGATAAAATTTTAGTTTCAGCTCATTCAAAAGAATTAACATCCAAGTTTGAATGGAATGCAAATACAGGAAATATTCCCGCCGCATATCTTACAGGATATCTTGCCGGTATTAGAGCTAAAAAAGCTGATGTTAATGAGGCAATTCTCGATTTAGGGATATTTTATCATAAAAACCGTGTTCTAGCTGCGTTTAAAGGTGTTTTAAAAGCCGGTATTGAAATTCCCTATAATGAAGAATTCTTTCCGGAAGGTCTGGAAGAAAGAATTAATGGTACTCATATTGAAAATTATGCTCAATTATTAAAAAAAGAAGAACCTGAGAGATATGAACAAATCTTCTCGGGATATTTGAATAAAAAGAAAATAAATCCTTTGAAAATTAATCAAATTATTACTAATACAATAAAATCAATAGAAAATAAAGCTTAAAAATGTGAAATTTTATGAGTCGTCCTAGAAATATGGAAGCAGCTTGGATACCTAAAACACAATTAGGTGAACTAGTTCAAAGTGGACTAATTACAATTGACAAGATCTTTGAGAATAATCTTGTAGTAAAGGAAAAACAAATTATTGATATTCTTTTACCACAATTAAAAGAAGACGTAGTCACCATAAAAATGGTCCAGCAAATGACCGCTAGTGGTCAACGATCTAAATTTAAAGCAGTGGTGCTTATTGGATCTGATGGATTCATCGGAGTTGCCTCAACAAAAAGTAGGGAAGTAGGACCTGCAATTAGGAAAGCAATTGATAAAGCCAAACTTTCGGTCATCCCCATTCTAAGGGGGTGTGGAAGTAAAGAATGCGGTTGCGGACATACACATAGTATTCCATTTAAAACAAAAGGAAAGTGCGGTTCAGTTAGAATTCAATTAATCCCAGCTCCAGCAGGAGTGGGATTAGTATGTGCTGATAAGGTTAAACAACTCCTTCGATTATGTGGAATCGAAGATATATGGAGTAAAACATTTGGTGATACAAGAACAAGTGAAAATCTCGTTAAAGCGACTTTCGATGCTTTGAAGCAAGCTCATAAGTTCCATTTTAATATATAAAACAAGAGTGGTAGTAATGATGGCTGAACAAAAAGTTGTAGCAAAAAAAAAAATTAAAAAAGTGGTTAAACCACAGGTACTTTATTTCGCTATACGTGTTAGAGGTGCCCCAGGAATGAAAGGAAAGATTCAAGATACAATTAAGATGCTAAGAATGCATAAAGTAAATCATGGTGTCTTGTTATGGGGGGAAAAAAGTATGACAGGAATGCTTACGAAATGTAAGGATTATATCGCATATGGTGAAATTGACGAAAAAACATTAGTGAGGCTTTTACGAGTAAGAGGTAGGATTGAAGGAAATAATCCCCTCACGGATGAGCACGTCAAGAATTTAACTAAGTATGGAAATATAAAGGAATTGGCAAAAGCCTTATTAATTGGAGAAATTAAATATAGAGAAAAAGATATCTACAAAATTAAGCCTGTATTTCGAATGCACCCTCCTCAGAAAGGATTTAGGGGTTCTATTAAAAAGCATTATAATGAAGGCGGTACCTTAGGTTATGTACAGAAATACATTAATGAATTAGTTAAAAAAATGATATAACGTGGTGAATCGTAAACATGAGAAAATATCCAAGTAAAATAAGAAAGAAAAGAGGTACTCGCGTTATCGGCTATGGAAAAGTCGGACAACATCGAAAGGCTGGTCAAAGAGCTGGAAAGGGAAGTACTACTGGATGGAAAAAGAGTAAAAAACCAACTTACTTAAAACAAAAAAAATTAGGCTTTCCGGATCCTGAATGGGCAAGATTTCGAAATACAAAAGGATTCAAGCGTCCACAAGATATAAATCGAATATATAAGGTAAATACAATGAACATCAAGGATTTAGATTTTAACATTGAAAAATATTCTCAAGGAACTAAAGCTTCAAAATCTGGAAGCACATACTCGATTAATTTAAACGATTTAAATATCCAGAAAATATTAGGTCGTGGCGAAATTTCTAAACCCATAAATGTGACCGTTAACAAAGCTTCAAAAATAGCAATTGAAAAGATTGAAGCTGCGGGCGGAAAAGTATCTCTTAGTTCCTAATCTCTATTTTTGTTAAAAAATTAACAATTTTCTACTTTATTAATTTTAAGGACTATAATTGGATTATTTAATCCAATAATTTTATTAATAATTGAATTAATCCTGGAAGAATAAAAATAAACCCCAATACATTCCCGATAAGATGTGTTGTAGTAAATATTATTCCCGCTAGATAAGTGGTCAAGAAATATTCAAATGATTGAGAAAATAACATGGCTCCAAAAAATGTACTCAGAATATCATAAAAAAATGTGATTAGTGCTCCAGTTAATCCTAATATTACCAATATAGGAAATATATAGAGATCCTCTTTTGGTTTAAAATAATCACGTTTATTCAAATAATGTCTTAAAAAACCACCTAAAAATCCTGTCAAGGAATAATGCGCAATCTGGTATAGGAAGAGTGGAAGCGCCACTACTGAAGAACCTAATGGATTAAAGAAGGTAAATATTATGGAACTTAATAAACCAACGATTAATCCTTCCTTTTTACCCAATATGAATCCAGATAAGAAGATTGTTAGTGTAAAGATTTCAATATTAGGAATAAATGCAAGCATGTAACCAAACACTACTGCTAATGCCGCAAAAGTGCTCAATATTGCAATTCTAAAAGATGGTTTTTCAAGCCACGCTGAAATATTTTCTCTTTCTTTTTCCACCTCAGATTTAGAGACTTCAATGTCACCTTCAAGATCTGAATTTTCTAATACCATCGCTGAGAGCTCAAAAATATAGTATTTTTATTAATATGAATTATAATAAAGAAAGATTAAAAAAGATTAGGATAAATTTCCTAATTCTCAAGAATGTTTTATATTGTCATATAAGAGGAGTAGAAGGTCCTAATTCCCTTAAATTTTTTTAATAGGACAAGTTTCCTAAAACTTTTTATGCTTTCTTAAATATTATTATGATAATTACAAATAAATTTACTAAAACTAGGAAGAATGATGAAGAAAAAATCGATAGTGCTTAGTATTTTATGTTCCTTCTTTATTATGCAAGGAATTTTCATGATATCAATTCCAACTGTTAAAGCAGATACCACAATTCCCCCTAATTTCTATTCAGAATTAGACACGGATTCTTTGTATATCTACAACGTCACAAAATTTGGCGGGGATCTAAGTTGGTCATACTTAAATTATACCTCTAAGTATATTACTACGACCAATGCCGGTGGTCAAATATCCGTTAATTTTACGGGTTTTCATGACAAAGATCCTAGTGATATGTTTAATGATTTTGGAAGTCCAATGCCCTACATGGATGTTGAATTTATTGAGAATCAAGCGGGAGTTTTGAATTCTAACCATACTTTTTATAATGTATCAAATGGAGAAACTGCCTTCAATATGGCTTTAGGATATAATTCTTTTCAGTCCAGTTTCCTTATCCCTATTAATAATTTAACTTACTTGAAAGAATTAGCTCTTGCTCAAGATAGTGGTTACATGCCTGGAGATATAGATGTTGAAGAATCGTCTAATTTCATTTCATTCGATTTTAAACAAGATTCCAAGTTCCAAAATACAACATTGGTATATGAAAAAAAGAGTGGTTTATTGGTTTGGGCAAGAACGAAATTGGCTCCAATAACTGATCCCATTGGATATACTCTTGAAATGT
>JAGXNU010000065.1 GCA_019894815.1 Promethearchaeota archaeon | reverse complement strand
CCTTTACCCGGCACACCTGTAATAGTAGATATAGGCTCTGCTTATTGTAAAGTAGGCTTTGCAGGAGAACCTAGCCCACGATTTGTTTTTCCAACAATCACAGGTACAGAAAAATATAAAGCAGTGATGGTTGATGTAAACGCAAGAAATATTTATATTGGAAACGATGCTTCTCGAATGAGAGGGGTGCTTAAGGTAAAGCACCCAATAGAGAGGGGTGCCATTCTGGACTGGAATGATTATTACGAAATTTTAAATTATATCTTTTATACCCTGTTAAGGATTGATAATCTCTCCAACTATCCCATTCTTTATACTGAAGCTCCTTTTGTCCAAAGAGAAACTAAAGAATACATCGCACGTGTTTTATATGAAACACATCGAGTTAAAAGTTTGATCATGGTTCCAACACCTATTCTATCAATATTTAGCGTGGGATTGACAACTGGTCTCGTGATAGAGTCTGGGGACGGATTAACATGGGTTTGTCCCGTTATTAATGGGCAAATCATAGATCAGAGCGTGCAGAAATTAACTTTAGCCGGTACAGATATAAATCAATATTTAAAAAATTTATTGATGAGAGAGGGCATCAATATAGAGTCTTCTGCCGTAGAAGAGATTATTAGAGAAATTAAAGAAAAAAACTGTTATTTCATTTTAGATCCGAATAGTAAACCAGATATGAATGATAATTTCAGCTTATCCATGCCTGATGGTTCTTCTATAAACATACCTCATTTTATCTTTCATGAAGCTCCAGAAGTAATGTTCCAACCCCAATTACTCGGATTTCCGATTAAGAACATATCCCAAGCCATTATTGCGAGTTTACAAGGAATAGACAAGCATTATTGGTCAGATCTTTTATCTCATATTGTTATATCAGGAGGAAATTTCACTCACTCAGGATTTGAAGATCGATTAAAAATGGAGTTGAATGCATTATTACCTCAATTAGGAAAGATTCCTAAACCTAAGAATAATGATCCCAAACATGATACAAAATTAAAATTAAAGAGTATTAAAAGTGGGAAAAAATCAAATGATACATGTCCTCATTGTGGTACAATGGTAGATTTATCTGATGATAAAGAATTCTGTCCTTCGTGTGGTGGAGGAATGACTCTTCCTGAATTATCAATAGAATTAGGGGGTATACCCTCAAAAGTTGAAATGGTTGATGGAAAAGTAATTTGTCCTCATTGTGATAAATTAATTGAAGATTTTTCCTCTATATTTTGTCCGTATTGTGGAAAGGGAGTTCAAACATTTGAACCTCCAGAAGCAATGGCAAAAAAGATCAATCAGACAGTTCTTACTAAGGAATTTTCCGGTCATTATGATTCTGTTGAAGAAGTATTAAAATATTTTGTTCCGGATAATCTTCAATATGCAATATTCAATGGTGCTGCCATCTTAGGAAGTTTACCTTCTTTTCTCCGATTATTTGTGACCCTTGAAGAATTCATTGAGAACAGTGACCTTTTGTATAAAGACATAAGCGAAATTTTCTAAATTCATTTTGATAGAATTTTAAATGTCTATTTTAACTATTTTATTAAATCATGAGAAATCTTAATAAATTTTAAAACAACTCTCTCTCGAAATACCGATAATTTTTAATTTCAAGTTGAATTTAAAAAATTAAATTCTATTTAAAACCAAATCGAGGTTTTTAGTTAATTGAGATATAAAGTTCGGTATTTGACATTTAGCTTATTGTTCTTAGTAATATTCATGCTCATTATTCCTCTTGCTTCAGCAAAACCAAGAGATTCTTACTTAGTCGACTTTATTTATTCTGAACAAGTAGGAGATGAAGGTTTTGGCAATTCATATCAAGAAACTGCTCAAGCTTTAGAGATATTAAATCATTTTAATCTCTTTACAGTTGAAGGTTTGTTTGGTGTTGAGAATAAAGTTGACATCCCCACTCTAAGAGATTATTTGGATGGTAAATTAACGGAGATGTTTGATGAGGAAAATGTGGATTTGTATGATTTATATGGCATTTTAAAATCACTAACTTATCTCAATTACGTGATAGACTCAGGTCTGAGTTTGGATATTTATGGATATATTAATGCTACTGGACATGTTAGTGGTGGTTTTGCCCCAACTAATACTTCAAAAGCAGTAAATGTAGTTTCCACATTCTATGCATATCAAATATATGATCTCCTTGAGGTAGATATGCCAAATCAAACTATCCATACAAACTGGATTCTCTCTTGTAACAACATTGATGGCGGATATGGTAGCAATTCAACTCTATCTTCTACTTTATTAACAACTTACCAAGCAGTTATATTAATTAATGAACTAACGGGAAGTGTTGACAACCTAGCTAATAAAACTGCCACGCTTGAATATTTAACTTCTTTTTACATCAGTGATACTACTGATATTAATAATTATGGTGGATATTTACCTGATATTACCGCTTTAAACGTGTTATTAAGTAGTTCCTTCATATGTTTAAATTCAACTGGATTAATCGATTCAAATGAATTACATCAAGTTCCAACAGTAAATATGGTACTATCTCGTCAAAACTTTCTGGATGGAGGTTTTAGTGATAAAATTACAGGATATGATCAAGAACTCTCATCAATAACAACAACCTATTATGCTTTCAAGATATTATACTCATTTGACTCACTTCATTTATTAAATGAAGAGATATTCATGGTAGAATTCAGCTATATCATGTTAATCATCGTGTTATCGGCAGTTGGTATCTTGGCATTTGTTGCATACTGGATTTGGCGTAAAAGAAGGATTTAATCTTGTCCTAATTAAAAAAAATTATACATTTTAATTAACCTCTAATAATATTTATTTAATTTGATTCTATTTTACTATTTTATATCATATTATAGATTATAGCATGATTATCATGGGAAAAATCTTAGATGGAAAAGAACTTGCCCAAAAATTAAACGTTGAATTAAAATCTGAATTTAATCAATTATATAAAATCTCCAAAATTAAACCTAAACTCGCTACAATATTAGTAGGAGAAGATCCTGCTTCACAGGTCTATATTAACATTAAAAGAAAAGTATGTGCTGAAGTTGGGATTGAATCAATTTTTATCAAGCAACCCGCTACTATCTCTAAAGATGAATTAATCTCGACGATTAGGAAACTCAATCATGATGATTCAATACATGGGATACTCCTCCAAATACCTCTCCCAGATAACTTAAAACCTCATACTCCAACCTTTATTAACCAAATCTCACCCTTAAAAGATGTTGATGGGTTGCATCCCATTAATAAAGGAAGATTATTTGATAATAATGAAGAATATGCACCATGTACTCCGAAAGGGATTATCACGCTTCTGGAACATTATAATGTAAATTTAAAAGGAAAGTTTACGGTAATAATTAATCGTTCAAATTTAGTTGGTAAACCACTAATCTTTTTATTATTAAAAAGAAATGCCACCGTGGCAGTTTGTCATACTTCTACAATAGATATTGAGAAATTTACAAAGATGGCTGATATTTTAGTAGTAGCTGTAGGTAAACCGAATTTTATAACTAAAGAAAAAATAAAAGAAGGAGTTATTATCATAGATGTTGGCGTTAGTAGAGTAAATGGTAAATTATGCGGAGACGTTAATTTTGATGAAGTATTTGAAAAGTGTGGAATGATAACTCCAAATCCAGGTGGTATAGGTCCCCTTACAGTCTCTTTTTTAATGAGAAACACATTTATTGCTTATCAAAATAAGATAAAATCCAACTTAGTCAATGAATAATAAAAAAATATAAAGCAAAGTTATTAATATACCATACAACGAAATTGGAATTAATAACAAATTGAAATTTTAAATCACACATAAGCCAAACTATGGCAATTCTCGAACTTGGTATAAATTGTGGTACACGGAATTTAATAAACAGAAAATATTATGATTCAGATACAGGAATGGGCTTAGATCCAGAGTTAAGGGCCGGATTTCTCTCTGCACTTGAGAGTTTTACATCTGAAGTATTTGGAGATGATATAAATGTCGTTTCTTTAGCATCTTTTAAATTAGTTTGTTATTGTGATTTAATTGCCTTACCCAATGATCCACTAAATAAACAACCACTAATTTCATTTGCCATTATTGAAAAAGAAACTGATCCTGAGATTGTTAAAAAGCATTTAGAAGAACTCAACTCATATTTTCTTAATAGATACTCTTTAAATGATATATTTTCTAAAAAAGATAAAGCATTCAGTAAGTTTGAGAGCAGAATTGATGATGTTATCGGAGATCTCAAATTAAAAACTGAAGATCGTTTTAGATCTATCTTTTAAGATTTGCTCAACAGCAATAGAAAAAAATAAAGATAAAAAGTTTTTTCTAATTTGATTGGTTTTAGATTTGTTACTTTGTTGTACTCTTATTTAAGCTTTCAACGAAAAAACCTTATTACAATAAGTTCATTATTACGATTTGAGTTCATTCGAGGATTATATCGTGAGTTCTAATATAGGTGCAGAAGCGCAAGCAGCATACAATAAATATCTGGATGCTAAAACAATTGATGTAAAAATTAGATGCCTTGAAGAATTTCTTTCTCTCGTTCCCAAACATAAAGCAACAGAAAAGATTGTAGCATTAAATAAAACTCGTCTCGCTAAATTGAGGAGAGAACAAGAGAATATCAAAGAAAGGGCAAAAGCAGGGAAGAAAACGAGTCCATTTTCAATAAAAAGGGAAGGAATCCAAGTAATTCTAGTCAGTGATTATCACATGCCCGGAGTTGGTAAGACATCAATATTGAATCTATTAACTGGAGCCGCTAAAAATAAAATTGGTAGATTCACTCCTGTACCTGAAATTGGCATTTATGAAGAGCAAAAAATAAAAATTCAGTTAGTAGATATGCCTTCAATTATGATTGGGGCCTCTAATGGAGTGGGAAATGGTAAAGAAATTCTTTCTCAGATTAGATCCTGTGACTGTGTTGTAATTTGTGTTGATTTATCTCGAAACGTAGATGATCAAATATCGATGATAGAAAATGAGTTAAACGAATCAAATATCCGGTTGAATATAACTCCTCATCCAATTTTGATTGAAAAAACAGGTTCTAATAAGATTCAGGTATTTTATCTAACTAAAGAAGCAAAAAAAATTAAAGATTTATCAGAATTATCAGAAAAGATAAAAGATATTGTATATGCTAGTGGAATAAGGAATGGGACTGTTAAAATATATGGTAAGGTTACATTAGATCAAATTGTAGACGCATTAAATCCATCCATTGTATATAAAAAAGTACTCATTTTGGGTACAAAGGGAGATCTCCCTCATACTCAAGAGTCTTTCGAGGATTTAAAAGAACATTATTCGGGTAATTATCCCGTAATACTCGGTAGTAGTGCAAAAAAAAGGGAATTTTCTCCCGAATTCGGAAAAATAGTATTAGATTTCTTAAAAAAAATTAAGGTTTTTACGTGTCATAAGGGAGTAATAGCAGAAAAACCCTTGATTTTGGATTCGAAAATGAGTATAAGAGATGTAGCGATAAAAATACATCGGAGTTTCTATGAGAAATTTGATCATGCCATTGTCACTAGAGAAGGAACATATCGTAAGAAATGTGGATTAGATTATAAAGTAGAAGATAACGATATCATAGAATTATTTACAATTTAAATCATTAATCCAGATACTCTTCTATATTCTCACTCATTTTTAAAATACTATGAATTGTTTGAGAAATTTCTTTATCAGGTACATTTTCTTTATCAATTAGCTTGTTAGCCATACCTCTATAGATCTCCCATCCATTATCTTTCAATAATCGTAATTTCGTGCTAAATGAATATAGACTTAAGTATGTATCTTTATAATCTCCTGCTGAAATGAGTTTAGTTCCTAATTTTTCTATTGCATGATTTAATGATGTCTTCATATTAGTCAGATAATGTTTTAGCTTGAATTTTGCGTCCTTGATTTCGTTTTTTAATCGATTTACTTCATTTTGATATCTTAAAAACGTATCCTCATCACGTAATTGTTCCGAAAGCTGAACCACATTTTCTGACATTGATAAATTACTAGGTAATAGTGGAGACTTTTCAATTTTGTAAATTAATAGATCTCTTTCTTGAATTAAATTTTCACGAGTTTCTTCAGAAATTTGTTTTCTTTGTGCCCATATTGACTTTAGAATTTGATCAGGCTTTTCAATTAGTGATTTTCTTGCATCTTTATTATTTGCTGTTACTAAATCAGTAAGAGGAAGTTCTAAAATGTTAAATTCACTACGATCCCCATCCCATAAAAGAAACTGGTCTTCAAATTGATTGAGTAGTTTAATTATTTTAGGGAGGAGTTTATTAACTATTTTGATATCTTCCTTATCTGTAATGATGACTATATCAACATCAAATCTCTTAATTGAAGATATAACTATGCTATATTCTCCTAAATCTATATTTTTTAATTCTTTTGATCCATCTAGTACTAACTCAGTTACGAATGACTTAATAGCAGCAAAAAATGAACCAAATAGCTCTATATTTCCTTTATCTAATTTTTGAAAATTTTGATCATAGATTAATAATCCACTACTAGCTTGGTATAAAAAGATCGTGTAAATCATGAGAACGTGCTATTTGAAAATGATTCGTAAGGATTAATATTTCTTTCTATTATTATTAATCAATTAATTTCTTAGTTAAATATTTATTTATATTGAAATTTCTTCAATTCTTTATTCTTTCTATTATTTCGGGAATCTCTAAAAGTTCCTTCTTATAATTAGGGTCTAGTTTGGGTAACCCTTTTGAAATATTAAATAAACTTTCAAACGAGTATATTAAACTCTCCAAATAATCAACTATATCACCTTTAAAAACTTGAATGCTATATTCCTCCATCAAGTAATCGCTTATTCCATCAATAGATAACTGATTTTCAGTTCGCAAGTTTAAAATTATTCTTTCTAGATTTAGTCTTCCACACTCGCAATAGGGATTGTCTTTACAACTACAATTAAAAAATTCTGATACCCACTTAGTGATTAATTTTATGAAACTATCTGAAAATTTCTTTCTTTTCTTCACATATTCAGCATTCATCAAACTTAGCACGCTATTACTGAAGAAATTGTTAGAAAAGTATTTCATGTTTACATTTTGGGATAAATCCGCAGCTATTTTCTTAGATAGATAGACATTCTTCAATGGTTTAAGATTTAACACAATATCAATGAGTGATTCTCTCTTATTTTTTAATTTATTTATCAAATCTAAACCTTGTTCTACAGTAAGAAAAGATTTAGCAATAGCAATTCCTAAATTTGTCGGTTTATAAGTAATTTGATCTCTCTTAATCAATTTCATTTTGACTAATTCCTTAATAAAAGAATCTAAATCATAATTTCCATTGATTAAAGAATTATAGAATGTAAATACATCCGATTTATCAATATATTCTTGGAAAATAGAGAAAAAGGCAAGTAATTCAGTAAGGGAGCGATCTCCATTAGGATCTAATTGATAATCTTTTATTTTTCCATTCAGTAACGAAATTGCGATATTTTCTTCTGTTAATTTCAATTTAGGAGAATAAATTTTACTAGGCTCAACGAGAAGATATGCTAATCCTTTCTCATGCTTTTTCAATCTACCTGCTCGGCCTAGCATTTGTTCAAATTCAGCAACAGTTAGAATTTTAATGCCCATCCCAAGTGATTCAAATATGACTTGCTCCGCTGGAAAATCCACTCCTGCTGCTAATGCTGCTGTTGCTACCACAGAAGAAATCTTTTGTTTTTGAAATTCAATTTCTACAATTTTACGTTCTTCATATGTTAGTCCAGAATGGTAAGGACGCGCTCTAATCTGTCTATCACGTAGATAAGCCGCTAAAGCTTCACATTTTTTCCTGGTATTTGTAAAAACAATAGTTTGACCCTTAAATCCATATTTAGATGTCCTTGAATATGAAGATCTAATGAGCTTAACAATGTATTTATATTTAACATTTTCATTTAGACATAATAATAAGTGACGTTCAATAGGGACGGGTCTGTTGTTATATCTGATTAGTATACATTCTAAATTATTAGCAAGATCCTGAGGTGCTCCAATAGTAGCACTCAAGTATAAGTATTGACTAGTGGGGTATAAGAATTTTAGACGAGAAATTAATCCATCCAAAATAAAACCTCTCTCATTATCGATTAATGTTTGGATTTCATCGATGATGATTGTTCCAATATTACCTAAATATTGCTTATTTCCGCTTCTTAAGATGTAATCTATAGCTTCATAAGTAGCAATTATGACATTTGCATCCATTAAATTATTTGTATTATCACTTTCACGTTTTTCAAGAATAGATTCCCCTACTTTTTTAATTATTTTTAAGCCTAAACTTCTATATTTCTTCTTGAATTCTTCAGTTCTAACATTTGCTAGAGCAACAATAGGGACTAGATATAACATTTTGTGCTTTTCAGTGATAACACGTGAAATACCTGCTAATTCGGCAACTAAAGTTTTTCCCGCTGATGTTGGTGCCATAATTAATTGATTCTTCCCTTCGCTAATTAATCCTTCATCAAGAGAAATTGCTTGAATCGGTAAAAGAGTTTTTATATTCTGGTTAAATAATACATCCTTAAATTCTTTAGGTATCGATATATCAGCAATTTTTAAATTCAGATACTTCTCACTCACGGTAGGGGTTTTCTCTCTATCATATAATGTTAACTCTTTATTCTTGACTGGATCAAACCCTGTTTTGAATGTTTTCAATACTTTCCCGACATCTCTGAATTTTAAAACCATGTGATTAAAAAAATTCTTTAATTTGGGATCTAATTTATCTTGAAGAACTAATCCTGAAAATGCTACTTCTTTGATAATTAATTCAAGAGCACAATTTGAACAAATGATGGCATTATGATAAGAATGAATTTTCTGTTTCTCACTTAAGATCTTAAATATTCTTTTATTCAAGCAAGATTTGCAAAAAGTTAATTCAATGATCTTGTTCTTATCAAACTGAAAACTCTCAAGCATGCTATTGACTGGAGTAAATTCATCAGGATCAGTTTGATTAGAAAATGCTACGAATCGGTTTTTATCATCAAGTAGGAATTTCTTGAAAAGGCGTGGATCAAGAAGTTCAGTCGAGCCATCTTTTTGAAACTTGGTTAAATTAACAGGTCTCATTTTATTTTTAAAATCTAATCCAAATATAACAGAACCTTGAAAAAATGGGTTATTAACGTAAGAAAAAGTGAAATTCTTCTCTTTAAATGATTTCAAGTAGAAGAAATTGATATCGTACAGAAGATCTTTCAAATTACCTTGATTTCTATTTAATACAATGAAAAAATCCCTTGAAATTAAGCTCATTTGAAAAACTACTTTTACTCAATACTATAATGAGATACAATGAAACAATCTAAATCAAGTTTATGATATATTAATTCAATTAGCAGAAACTTAAAATCCAAATATCTGTTTAATTTTATCATAAATTTCTTTAATTTGACGGAGTTTTGCTTCATCTCCTTGGTTAAGATAGTACGAAACCCAGTCTGCTAATCCCCCACCACTTGGGCTCATCCATTGGATAAAATATTCTACTGCTTGACGTTCTTCTGCTGACATGAGTTATGTTTAGAAATTTAATCTTAGAATTATTATTTCAATCTATATAAAATTATAAATTATTCTAATTTAACTATTTACAATTCGAAATTCAAGTCAACTCTATACATAATAGGATAAATAGTTTTAAAATCATGAATGTATTCTATATCTTTATTATTTGAATTCAATTTAAGAAAAAAAAATAGTGAGAATGACTAAAAATGTCCGTAAGAATAAAAACTCCTAATCTAGACTCTATCTTCGAAAAGTGGAAGCAAACTGCTGCTCGTAAAGATAGAAAAAAGATGGAAAATCAGTTCGGTACTAAGGGAGCTGTGTTTACGT
>JAGXNU010000064.1 GCA_019894815.1 Promethearchaeota archaeon | reverse complement strand
GTTAAAGTACATCTAAAAATTCTGAATTGAGATCCAATCCCTCTGAATTTTTGTGAGGATGGTTTATAATACCCCGGTTCATTGGAATTATGTTCGTTGACTTTGATTAATTCTAATGCTTGAATGGATCCATGTTTCCATTTTTTACTCTCAACTATCTTGAATCCAATAGGTGCGAGATAATTCATGAAATATTTCACGAGATAAGTATTTTTTAAACGAAGTCTGCGTAATTTTTTTTTATACCTCCATCTTTTTAAAATAAAAGCTACCTTCCATAAACCAGTTGGAACAAATTCAGCACCTATTATTAGTCTGCCCTCTGGTTTTAATGCTATCCACGAATTACGCAGGAATATTTGCTGTTCAAAGGGCCGAAGTTCTGATAACATGAAAGTGCTTATAATAACATCTTGAGAATTTAGTGGAATCGGTAAATCTTTAAATGTTCCTATTTGATAGAGTAGTGTTCCATCGATATTAGAAGGATAATTCAGCATCGCTTGATTTATCATTTGAAAATTTTTATCAATAGCAACCACGTTTCTACCCTTTTTTGCCATTTTCGAAGAGAGAGCGCCCGTACCGGATCCAACTTCTAAAATCGTTTTACCTTCTTTGAGGTGATCAAGCACCCAGTTGTGAACTTCTAGGTTTATACCATTAGTCAATGTGGTAAAACTCGAATCGTACGTTTCAGGTTCTTCTTCCAATTTTCGCATGTATGTGACTGCTATATTATTGCACCTCAAAAATCAGTTAATTTGAATTATTTTTTTCCATTTTCCAAAATCCACGCTTTTCTAGATACCTACCTAAATAAACAATCGAAAGCATTACTGGTACTTCCCAAAACAACCCCATTGTTGTCCCTAAAGCCGCTACGGAACCAATTCCATACATTGCGACCGCGGTTGCTATTGCGATCTCAAAATGGCTTGAAGATCCGATAATTACAGTGATCACGGCTTCTTTGTATTTCATTTTAAAGATTTTCGTAATGAGTACATTATATCCTACTACAATAACAAATCCCATTAAAAGAGGTATAGAAATTAATAGCAGTAGATCAGGATTATTTATCAAGACAGTTCCATTTAGTGAAAAAAGAACAATTAAAGTTGTTAATAGAGCTACAATCGAAATTTTTCCAACAATTGGTCTATAGACATTATTGAACCAAGCATCTCCTTTTGTTGAAATAATAATTTTTTTACTAACTATACCCAATAATAAAGGTATTCCGATAAAAAGTATCAATGAAATTAATAAAAGTAAGATATCAATAGGAATATTTTTAATGCCAGTTAATAATGCGACTAAAGGGACATAACCGAATATGATAGTTATTGTATTTAAACTAGTATTAATTACATTCTGTTCTTGATTTCCTCTTGCCATCCAGCCCCAGATTAGAACCATAGCAGTACAGGGACTTGAACTTAGAAGGATGATTGCAACTATTAATTGTTCATATCCCGGTACAAAAATGTTTGCCATTGCTAATCCTATGAAAGGAGCGACAACCCAATTAGATATAAGCGTTAATATGATGGGTTTTGGGTTTTTACCTAATTTTTTCAACTCAGAAAATTGAAGATTCAACATTGCGGGATACATCATTAGGAATAAGCAAATTCCAATAGGAATAGAAATTCCTCCTATTTGTAAAGAATTAATGGTTTCACTTATTTCAGGGATGAGCTGAGAAAGAATAATGCCCGCTATTATACATAATGCCACCCATAACGGAAGAAGTTTTTCAAAATAACTAATTTTTTTATTTTCTTCTGATTTCATTTTTTCTTCATTCTTGTATTATTGTTATTATTTGATAAAAATTATACTTCAAATTTAAGGATGTCGATTTGAATGTAAAGAAAACTTGAAATGTTATAGATTTATATTTATCGATTTATTTATATAAGTAATGTGTAAAAAAAAAGGAATTTAGTTTATGAAAGAAAAACGCGAATCAGAAATTAAGATAATGCTATGTGCTTGTAAAGAATGCTCAAATTCAAATGATTTCTTTAATAATTTGTTAAAATTAGGGAATGAATTAGAAGAAAATAAAACACTTGATGTGCTTGAGAAATTCACTTTAGCTTTAGCATCTAAAGAAAGGTTGATCATTATTAACGCTTTAAAAAAACAAGATAGATGTGTATGCGAATTAGAAACTATATTAGATAAATCCCAATCGACAATATCTCATCATTTAAGAAAGCTTGTAGTAGCAGGATTAATACAAGGGTATAAAAAACAAAAATTCACATATTATCATCTATTTAAGGAAGAACTCGTCAAAAATTTAGATATTTTAAACAAAGCACTAATTATTTAATTTAACCTCCTTATAACTAGTGTTATAATAAATTCCGTTAATTCTTATCTAAAACTAATAAGTTATAACTACAAGATTTAAAAGTTTAATTGGCTACTCTAATACAATTAAAATATAGTAAGAGTTTAGACTCTTTATTAATAAGACTATAAAATTAATAAAAGCTATTAACCGATAAGGTGAATTAGAAGAAATGCCAAAACCAGTACCGGATACAGAAGAGTCAATGAATGTTTGTAGGCGCTTCTGTGGCCCTTGTCCGTCGTTTAAGCCGAACAAGTTAAATGAGTTTGAGCCACACGCCCTTTTCTGCTCAAGGGGAAAAACAGCAAAACAAATGTCAGAAGTTGAAGATCATGGCTGCAACTGTTTCGGTTGTGATTTATTTTCACAATACGAATTAGAAGGCGGGTATTTTTGCTTCTATGGTATAGAAGGGAAGAAATAAAACAATTAAAAAATTAAATTTTCTATTCTTTTATTTAATATCAATATTATTGTAAATTCCCTTACTCTATTTGATTATAATATTTCCTTAGTGAATTTAATAACTAAGAAGGTTGTATTTTAAATTCGGATATATTAATATATCTATTTTTGTCGAGTGACGAGCACATGCTAAATATATATGTGATAATTGTCATGAAAATAATGGTTAAAAAAAATAAATAACAGGTAGATGATATGCTCTATGAAAGATATAGATAAAGATATAGAATTCTCTAAATACTATCGGTTAATTACACCAAATGAAATTGACATCGATAGAGAGGACATTTTTTATCGAGATAAGTATAACGATATTATTAATTATTTGAAAATCATGTTAACCAACCACGAGGAATCGATCGTTCAGAGTTATGATAAATTTATTCAACCAAAAGGTGCCATTTTAATCAATATTATGTCTGGAACGGATATTGATGATTATTTAAAACTAATTTCTAAGAAGTATTATCTAAATTTTTACGAATTAAATCAAAAGGAAATCATCAAGGCGCCAGAGGAGTTTATTATCAACATTACATCTATTTTAGAAAGTTTACCACGGATTAAAGACATAGAAGAAATGAATAAAAATAGCGAGATTTCTCAACAAGGTGGATCTAAAACGGAAAAAAATAGAATAAAAGGAATAATATTGATTAATCAAGAGAATTTTCCCAATATTAAACTAAAAGAAAGGAATTTTTTAGAGCATTTTATAATATCTTTTAAAAATAAGAAGGAAATAATAAAAAATGGGCTAATATTAATCTGGATTAACAATAATATTAAAGAGATCGAAATAAATTCGAGATTAATTTTTGAAGCCTTTGATTTGTTCATAAAAATCCCTTTGTTAGATAAGATAGAAAGAGAATCGATTTTTAGGAGCTTCTCAGAAAAGAATCCAAAAATCGTATTTGATATTAAAACTCTAGTAGATTTAACAAAAAAATGGGAAAGTAGAGATATAAATCATTTAATCAAGATAGCAATTTTCAAGCATTATTTAAACTCCGAATTAAACGATGTTTCTAATGAAATTACTCATATATTGAAAGATTTAATCGAATCTGGTGAATTCATTCCCTCTATTTCCAGTGAGATTCAATTAAATCCTGGAAATGACTCGAAAAACCAAAATTATGATACAAAAAATCCCGAGATATTACATAAAAGCATTATATCTGATATTCAAAATCAAAGTATCTCAGATTTTATGTTAAATCAATTATACGAGAATGCTGCTTCCCAAAAATATACTGAACTGTTGATTATATTAGATAAACTAAATAAAAAAGAAATTCTCGAAGAAAATGATTTAATAATATTATCGAAGTATCCCTTTATTTTAAATGATAATCCTCAAAAAGCTCAAATAAATTTAGAGAAAGCAAAAAAAAAAATTGAACAAATAAAGCAAGCCTTTGGAAAATAAATTAAGAGGAGATCAATAACGGTAATACAAGTACAAGCATTAGAAAAGAGACAAAATATGATTTACATTAAGAAAGTTATTTTAGAGAATTTCCTCTCTTTTCAAAAGGATGAAGTTGAATTTTCAGGAGATGTCCTAGAAGTTGATCCACGCTTAATTCTAATAATTGGTCCAAATTGGTCGGGTAAGACTTCCATTTTCCAGGCAATTAAATTTGTTTTAGGAAGCAATGAAAGAGATGATCGGTATAAAAAATGGTCTGATTTCATCCATAATGGACAAAAACATGCGATGGTAGAGCTCCATTTACAATATAAAGATGAAATAATTAAACTTCGAAGGATTGTCATTAGAGGTAAATCACCATATTTCGAAATTCAGAAGGATAGCGATGATTCCTTTAAAAAAATTTCCGTTGTAGATATTCAAGAATTCATATCTCAATTGAATATTAATCCTGATAATCATTTCGCATTTGTTAGTCAAGGAAAAATTGATGTTATTAAAAATTTAAAACCAATAGAATTATGTTCTTTCTTGGAAGAAGGAATTGGGCTTAAGGGATTAAGGATTGAAATTTTAAATCAAAAACAAAAAGTGGTGGGCTTGAGTAATGATTTTCAGGCCCTCAAAAGCAGAAAAAATGCACTAAATTTCAATTTGGATTTTTTAATGCCTAAATTAAAACGATTAGAGATTAAAAAATCATTATTGGTAATAAAAAAACAATATGATGATGAACTCTTATGGGCTAATCGGGAAATTTTGTTAAAAATTATTAAGGATATAGAGATTAAATTAAATGAAATAAATTCACGCGTTAAGGAATTAAATAATAAGGTTGATTTAAATAATGAGACTGTTGAACAGAAACGAAAGATAATATTGGAACTAGAATCGCAATTAAGCGATAATTCAAAACTAATTGGAGAATTGAATTATAAAAAGAAAGATATATTAAATAAAATAGAAATATGGAAGAGTGAAAAGCTTACAAGGAAATCAGAATTGGATTCTTTAAAAAAGGAGATATTGAAGAAAGAATATGAATCTAAAGACTATAAATTACAAGAAAAGAACATTCATGACGCAATTGCGATATTAAAAACGGAAAAAATTGTGCTTAAGGAAAATATTAACCAATTAATCACGGAACAAAATGATTTGACAAAAAAAATTAAAGAAAATGAAATATTCTTCAAAAAACATGAAAAGCTCTTAGAGGAACAAAATGAGCATTTTAGAAAAATTGAAACAAAAGATAAAGAAATTGACGATCTTAATCATGACATAAATGATATTTTCCTGAGTCTTCAAGACATAGAAAACAAATTTAAAGATAACCCTTGGTTCATAGAAAACCCTTCTCAAGATTTAATTAGAAAAATGGACGAAGATCTTAGTATAGTATCACAGGAAATTTTCGATATTGAATCAAATTTGAAAAAAAATGAATTTGAAAAATCCAAGCTAGTAAAGAAATTTAATACTTTGAAAGAATCATTAGAAAAACGGAAAATAATTCTTCCAATGAATATAATTTTATTAAAAGAAGAAATTGAGAAGCAGAAATTAAAAGTTAAAGGACCCATCATTGAATATTTAAAATATGATGATGATCTTAGTTATGCTATCGAATCAGTTTTAGGAGAAAGATTATTATATAGTTTTGTAGCCGATAATTGGGAAACTCTAAACATACTAAAACAATTAAAGAAGCGATTAAATGCTTATTGTAATATATACCTGTCAAAAAACGTAACCATTACTCCTTTAAGAAAATTCTCTGCTCCGGGGGTTATAGGATATCTTGCAGATCTAATAAATATTTCAGATGATGACTTAGATATTAAGAAAGTAATTTATTCTAAAATTAGTAATTGTATTGTTATTCAAGAATATAGTAACAGTAAGGATATATATGAAAATACAGGATTTAAAGGTAAATGCGTGACTCTCAAGGGAGAACAAATAGTTTCTTATAGATACACTTACGAAACTCCCTTTATGAAAAGATTAAAAGGATTTTTAAGTACAAGTACTTTAAAAGAGCAAGTAGATGTTATAGGTGGGGAAATTGAAACATTAAATGGATTTATTTCAGATAAGAAAGACTCTCTATTAAGTCGAGAAAAAATACAGCGAGAACTATATGAAAAAAAAGAGCTTTTTAATGATCTACTCTATAATTTTAATCAAAAAGAACGATTGAATCAAAAGAGAAATCGCTTTTATGAGATGATATATGATTTTGAACATCAAAAATCTATATCTGCAGAAAAGATTAAAGAATTAAATGAGCAAATAAATATTTTGGAATCTCAAATAGAACCCGAATTTATTGAATGGAATAATAGGATTAAAGAGATTCCTCTTATTCTTAAGGAGTGTAATGAAAAATTAAACGATTTAGATATAATTCAAGAAGAGAAAAATATCATTTTAAATAATTTAAAATCTAAATCATTATCCATTAATAGTTATATCTCTGATCTTAAAGAAAGATATTCCAAAAGGAAAGAAGACTTTGAGAAAGCAGATAAATATTCTTTTGATATGTTCAAAAATTTGGAATCTATTGAAGAAGAAATAAAGATTAGCTATTCTGAAGAACAACAATTAAAAGAAAATAAAAGAAGAAATAACGCTGATATAAGTAACCTACAAAGCGAACAGAATAGTTTGAAATTAAATTTAGGTCAAGAAAATTTTCGATTACAAGAGATAAAGCAAAATTTTAAGAAAAAAAAGTTAGATTTAGAGAGGATCAATGCCGAGATCCAACCTTCTATTCGGGAAAATGATATTGAAGTTAGATCAATTGAGAAAATTAACGAAGATATATATAACATCCAGAAAGAATTAATGAAATATGCTGATGTTGATGAATCCTTACTAATTGAAAAAGAACGTCTATTATCAAGTTTAAAAGAAATTAATAGAAATCAGAATTCATTAGAAAAAGATATCAAAGCAGCAATGAAAACAGAAGCTGGAATGGAAAATACTTACTATACTAAGTTTAAAGGAATGTTAAGTGATTTAGAATCAAAGATCAATAATAAATTTATAATTACAGGTATAAAGTCATATTGTTCTTTGGAATTAAATGGTAATTTTGAGGATTTAGGAATTATTATTAAAGCTGCCGTTTCAAAAGATCAATTAAAGTCATGCACTGCCCTAAGTGGAGGTCAAATTTCAATGGTTTCAATTTGCCTAATGCTTTCATTACAAGAAATTAAGCCATCTCCTTTATGCATGTTTGATGAAGCAGCAATGTTTTTAGATGACAAAAACGCAGAGATATCATATGAGCTGATAAAGACCACTCTTGAGAACTTACCAATCCAATTAATAATGTTTCTTCCTAAATCATCAAATGCATTATTTTCTCTCGCAGACAAAATAATCGGAGTGGCAAGAGTGGGTAATAAGGAATTATCAACAATATTTCATCCAAAAATTATAATGACGGATTGATGAATAATGGGATATGATGATATATCAGAAGAATTAACAAACTATATTGATACAGTCAAGGAAGATGTAGTTACTGGTAAGATATCATTATTAGAATTAGAATTAAATCCAATATTCAACGAATTAAAAGAATCACTTAACGTTTACAACATCTTCAACTATTCTCAAACATATGAGAAAGCTTGCGACTTACTTTCTCTAAAATTTGAGGAACTAAAGAACTTGTTAAATCATCTTGATAACGATGAAATTTTTATGCAATTCTTGAAATCTAAACCTAACGATATTGAAATAGAACAAATTTTAGGAAATTGTTGGAGGGAAGTATTCCATCTAAAATCAATTTCACCTGAATTCATGATTTATAGCAACCGCCGTTTTAGCAAAGATCGACTATTTATAGAAAAAATTGAGCATGTTAGAAAAGAACAAACAGGAGGCTCATTCTTATTAGAGATTCCTCGACAAAAGTTTACTGAAAAGATGATGGATTTTTATAACCTTATAAAAAATAAATTACCATGTAAATTTGATGAGCTTTTTGATGAAATCCAAGATCAGATGGAAGTTTACGAATATTTCGTTTATATTCTGCATCTCCTCCAGATAGGATTACTCAAATATCAAAAAACAACAACTATAATATATGAGTGAAATATAAAAATGAATGAGATATCAATATTAATGCATTTATTAAGTAGACGTGTGGGTCTATATGAATTTGGAGCAACAGAAGACGAGCTTCTTAGATATTTGAACATTAAAGGGAAAAATAAACATGTATATCTAAAACAATTAATCATAGATTTATCTAATTATATAGAACCATTAGGATACCATATTAAATTTAATCCTCTAAACTTTTATTGGTATTTGTCCATTAATTCTGAAATTTCAGATCTGTTTAAAACAAATCCATTTGAAGGACATCCAAGTTTAGCAGCCACTTTATTTTGCACTCTAGCATGTTGTTTGAAAAATGAAGGATATACCCAAATTCAAGAAATTATAAAATTAAGAAAGAAGAAGAACCTTTCAGAGGATTTAAAGGAATTATCAAAAAAAGGATATTTACTTATAGATCATAATAATAACGAGATTAGACTAACACCCCTAATCGGTTATCAATTAGACCTAAATCAATTATTCATGAATTTAGCTTTAAAAAAAAGTGAAACAAGTTCAAAAAATTAATTAGTTAAGTAAAAAGAGTTATTTTGAAGTAGTAATCTTTAAAATCATTTCTGCTACGTGATCATTATACTTTTCAATATCTTCAAAATTATCAACGGTTTCCCCACATGTAATGAAGTAATCTTTTACATTAATTTTTCTCTTACTGAAAAAATCAGAAATCGTTGATTTGATATTTTCCACTTTTGCGTCCTTATCACCTTCAAGCAAATCAATCTTATTAATGCACACAGATATATTATCAGGAAAAAATCTAACATCATTAAAGAAGTCAAATTGGGGATCTAATTCTCTTTCAGCGGAGAATACTGCTATTATTTGGGTTGCTATCCTTGAAATTGTTATGATGCCCATTTTGACTACTGCTCGTTTTCTATCGCCACCAGGCGCAAAGATCGTATGTGCTCTACCACTTTCGTCTTCTCGAAAAACTACCCTATTTGGGTGAATAGTTTTTGTTTCTTTTTCATTCAAAGCATCAGATTTATTTCCTCCTGGAAGAGTTGCCTCGCCACTAAAATCAGTCTTCAAAATATTGCATTTCAGCCCTCCTTCTACATTTTCAATCTCTTCTTTATTAATATATCTGACAAAGAGACGTAAAATTGAAGTCTTCCCTACTGAAACGTCACCTAATAAACCGATATTAGTCATCAGTCACCCTCCAATAATTTATTTAGTAATAATTCATAGTCCGGAATTAGAAATTGTTCGAGGAATGCATTGTTATGAGAATGTATGAGAGCAATTAACACTTCTTTTAAGTTCTTTGCTTTGTCTGCATATTTTATAAGGTTTTTAGGAGTAGGTTCTTCATTAAATTCTTTAGGTTGTTGTTCAAAACCGAAATTAGATAAATCTGGTAAAGAATCAAAAAAACCAAAAGCAGAATATCCTTGATATTGATAAAAGACAAAAAATCTTGTCTTAATATTGTCAATGACTTTAGATAAATAAGCTGATGGATATATTTCTCCCAAAATCAGTTCATCATCTTGCTTTATTACGAAATATGGGGATATTGGTGAGATTTGATTTCCATACATTTCCTTAGGAGGTAATGAAACAAAAGGTAATTTCTCAGATACAATTGTCCATAGATC
>JAGXNU010000063.1 GCA_019894815.1 Promethearchaeota archaeon | reverse complement strand
TGTTCAAGGGGCTACTTAAAATCTCATGAGGGAATTGGAGTAAATAATGTCATTTCAAAAGTAAAGGATAATTTTGGAGGAATGGGGGGAGGTCATAAATTAGCTGGAGGTTTAAGATTATCAATTCCCTCCTATAATAAACTAAAAGAAAATGTGGATAATCTTCTTTAGAACTTGAACTTAACAATGAATTTCATTGAAATAAGATCGGAATTTGCATGTATACTAAGTATAAAAATTAAACCTAATAGCAATAGACAATTTATTGCTAAACCAAGTAAAAATGATGATCAAATCCTAATTTCTATTCGTTCAGAAGCCAGGCAAAATAAAGCTAATATAGAATTATTAAATTTATTAAAAAAGAAATTAAAAGTGAGTATTAGTCAACTCCAAATTATTTCAGGAAGGAAAAATCCGAACAAAAGAATAAAAGTTACATTTAGTGAAAGTCATCAAAAAGAAGAAATTCTAAATAAACTATTGGCTTAGCTACTCTTAAAGATCATTTAGGAATTCACTCTTTTATCAAGAATTACAAATTAACACGAGCTTTTCGATCTCTTGTTAGCTTACGAGGAAGCGGAAATAATGAAGAAAGTTGCCAAATATTCCCGGTATGAATACACGCTTACACCCTCTTTGCGTGATTCTAGAAATAACATAAGTTTGAGAACCGAGAACAAGGTACATTTTTGCTTTGAAGATAACCACGTGGTTAAATTAGAAATTTTGGTAGATAATTCAAAACTTCCGGTTGGTAAGGTTGCTTCTCTCCTACATGAAGTTAAAGGTTTAAAGTATTTAAAAGAACTGGCAATATATGGTTATTTCGTAGGTATAGGAGGTATAAAAGATATATTTGAAGGAGTAGATGTCGAATTTTCGCCTATGGGAAGGGATTTTTATGGCTTTCCATGAATGAATATCATTCATTTCGGTCTTAACTCTTTATTTTTGTAATTTTACTTTTTCAAAATATAGATAGGTGGTTTGTGTCTGGAAAAGGAGGAGGGTCATCTACATCATCAAACAATCCTGCTTTAACCATGTATCCTTTTGCATTATAAGTTTCTTCAGCAGGGCATCCATAATATCGAATCGTGCCTGATACTTCACACGCATCAATTTCTTCTTTAACTGCTAAAACAGCACCAAGAGATCCAACACCTAATAAATTATGCCCACATCCATGTCTGGGGGCACCTTCTTTTAAAGGTTTTTTTTATCGGTTCTGCTACTTGCCTCATTCCTAATTCTAAATAGACTATTGGCTTAGCTGCCTATTTTAATCATTTTCCCACATTTTAAGCACGTGATAAAGTGCGTCATTCCTTCATCAGCACTTCTTGTTTGACGAGTTTCAAGATGTGCTTTATCGTAACCACATCTTCGACATCTAAAATTTTTAATAGAGCTCCGTAAGTTCTTTTCCTTCCAATCCATAAAATCTGCAAGATTAGTCACCTCATTTCTAACAGGATGCTTGATCTTGGTAGATATTTTATACGACTCTGATTTTTCCTCAGTAAAAGGTTTCGTCGCACCACACTTACACTTGAATACTTTTTTACCGTTTACTATTGAGGGGAGCATCATACCCCCTTCACATTCATCGCAAAATTCCAAACATGTACACCTTCTTATTCTACTACCAAATTTTTTTTTCGGTTTTGAATTAAAATCTTAAACCGAATAGTAAAGCACAAAAAATAATACCTGCGATTATATCAGCAGTTGTTCCCGGATTCATCAGACCATTTTTGACATGCAACTTTTTATCTAATTTCATGACAGATTTCCTACCATTCTTTGTTGCGATCCCCCCTAATTTTAAAACTCGATTTGCAGCTTCTGATACTTTTTTTGCATCAGGTAACCCCGATTTTCTTATAATTAATGTATCAGGATGATTAGAAAGGACTTTTAAAAAAGTATTAACAGTAGCAATATTTATATCTTTATAGGTTTCATAGGTGTTGAAAAAATACGGTAATCCTTCTTTTAAAATAATAGAAAAGTTAGTTGAGTATTCCCTACTAATCATATCATAATTCTTTGAAAGATCAAAAATAATTTTTAATGTAATTTTATCATTTTTAATTTCATTAATTGAATTATCATCATTTAAATCATATTTATCTATTTTACCTAAACCACCCGGATTGCAAAACTTAATTGCTTTATAAAGTGAAACAGTATCATTTATTGTAGCATCATTTATGACTTTTTTTAACACCTCGTTAAAATTCGCAATAGTAAGTAAATGTTGTTTGAAACAAATGATCCCTGCTGCTGCTAACGGTGCTAAAATAAGGAGGTGTCCTAACAAAACATTACCACCTTGTTGCCACTGCATCATTTGATAGGATGAAGATTCAAAAAATTGACCTAATTTAATGAATCCATAATCACCTTCATTATTTTCTAGTTCTTCATAAATTCTCTCACAAAACAATCTGAAATTAGGTTGTATTGCCGAAATCCCCGCTAAAAAATGCTCAAATCTTGTGGATTCATAATCTTTTAATCTATGAACATTACCCGGTTTTGGCCATCCCGAAAGTTCAAGTAAACTAGCTAAATTTATACATCTTAGTATGTCATCCAATGATTTAACAGAAATTAATTTAGAAATCACATTTAAAATATAGAAATGATATATATTAAGTTTAAAGTTTAAACAATTAGTAATATTTAGAAGTATAAAGAATAATTATAGACTTATAGTAGCATAAACAACTGAACTAATATAAGAAGAACTTTGTTTAATTCTCATCATTATAGATAAGAAAAATTATTTTTTACTAATTTGAATAAAGAGGGAGAAAAATAAAAATGAATATAAAAGAAAGATATAAAAAAATCAAATCTGTCATTAAAAAACTATTTGAACCAACCGAAAATAAAAAACCTGAAGTAATCACAGACCAAGCAGTTCTGGACGTTATTAAAAGTAATTGGACGAGATGGACTTAAAAATTAAAAAAAAGATATTCTAGACTTGAGTGTGTGAGATGATTGCTCAATCTCAAGTGCATCTTCTTTAAGCCGAATATTTGTAGTGATATTCTCAGATTTAGGGTCATTATATCGGTATCACCCTATACGTGTCAAGTGTGCGCTCATTGTTTTAAACGATAAATTCTTATGTACGCAATGCAGGACGTATTCAAATCGACATTCCAATTAAGCCCAAGTGAGCGCAATTTTGCTCCAGAATCACATAATTAATTGACCCATTTCCTCTAACGATGGGATAGGACATTAAGTCCAAGTTTATAGTTAGTAATAAGATAACTCAATTATTTTTTTCTCAATAACCATGTATCCAATTTTATCATCAGCCCTATATGATACTGGTCTGAATTTATCTTTTAAACCTTTTTGATGCAAGAATTTTTTTATTCTGAGTTTGATTGTCCTATTGGAAAAATTTGCCGGAGCGGTTAATTCTAACTCGTTTCCTTTACGATTTACGTCTACATGGGGTAACATCTCAGAAATGGATCTCATTAAATCATTTGTATATTCATCCTTCCATTTACTGGTAGTTCCACTAGCTTTTATATTAATAGTAATAGTTTTTGTTTCACTCATTAATATCATTGTAGATAATTTATGATTCTATAAAATTTTTTTGATTTTCAGTTAATTTTAAGGAATGGTAAAACATATAAATGAAATTATTTTTAATTCATTAATAAAGACGCGAAATTAAAGGTATTGAATAATATGGTTGATTATGTTAATTTAAATTACGAACCAAGTGAAAAAGACCTTGTGGTAATGTATTACGTTGAAAAATCTAATGAGTGCAAAAGTTTAGAAAGTGCATCAGAAGAAATTGCAAAAGAAAGTTCCATTGGGACGTGGACTGAAATAGCCACTTTATCATCTGACATAGCTAAACGCTTGAAACCTTCAGTATTTTATATAAATGAGGATAACGGAATAATTAAAATAGCATATCCTGAAGAATTATTTGAGTTGGATAATATACCTCAAATTCTGAGTGCAATCGCAGGAAATATTTATGGTATGAAAGTAATAGAAAATTTGAGGTTAATAGATGTAACATTTCCAAAAAGCATGATAGATGTTCATTATGGTCCTAAGTATGGTATTAAGGGAATAAGAAAAATCCTTGGCATTGAAAATCGCCCGTTATTAGGAACTATTGTAAAACCAAAAGTCGGTTTAAATGAGATTGAACATGCCCGTGTTTGTGGGGATGCGTGGATGGGGGGTTTAGACATAGTTAAAGATGATGAAAATTTAACTAGCATGAAATTTAACACATTTCAAAAAAGAATTGTTGAAACCTTAAAAGTCCGAGATAAAGTTGAGAAGGAGACTAACGAGAAAAAAATATACATGCCAAATATCACAGCTAAGATGAGTATTATGAAAAAACGTGCAGATCTTGTCATAAATAATGGGGGAGAATATATCATGTTAGATATATTAACTGTAGGTTTTTCAGCTCTACAAGAAATAAGAAGCTACCTTGATGATAAAAATGTTATAATCCATGCTCATAGAGCAATGCACGCAGCACTTACTAGGAATAAAAAACACGGGATGACAATGCTCTCCCTAGCAAAAATTATGCGCTTAATCGGGATGGATCAACTTCATACAGGGACAGTTGTAGGTAAAATGGAAGGAGATAAACGTGAAGTTCAAGAGATTAATGAAGCAATCACAAAAAATGAGGTTAAAGGGAATGATTTTACAATGTTAACACAGAATTGGGGGTCAATTAATCCTATACTACCCGTAGCATCTGGAGGATTAAGTCCTTTACACGTTCCAGATCTAATTGAACTTCTAGGGAAAGACATGGTATTTCAATTTGGCGGGGGCTGTCATGGTCACCCCGATGGAACATTTTCTGGAGCAAAAGCTATTCGACAAGCAGTCGAAGCTACACTTGATGGTATTAGTTTAAATGAATACGCTAAAACACATGATGAGATAGGAAAGGCATTAGATAAATGGAAATTATGATTTTTATTAATTGATTAAATCAGGATATAATTTCGCAAAATAGGTAGGCACGTGACTGCTTGCAAATATACCTGCTTCAGTTATTAAACCATCAATGTATCTCCTACTTATGGTTTCGAAAGCAGGATTTAAAATTGTCAAATTTTTATGTTTATAATCCCAAATTTCTTTTGGCTCTCTCATTTCAATCTTTTCCAAGATTCCAAGAGTAGTATCGGGATTATATTTCAATAATTGTGATGCTACATAAAACGGAACGTGTTCTTCATGAGCTACTAAGGCCAAAAGGCGCGTCCCTATTTTATTGAGAACGGTGCCTTCTGATGTTATAGAATCTGCTCCCACAATTATCAGATCAACTTTAAAGTGATTAACAGCCCATCTCATTGCGCTATCCACCACATGAATTACTTCTATACCTGCTGAAAGTAACTTATTTGCCGTTTTTCTGCCTTGCAATCGAGGTTGCGTTTCTGTATTGATGACTTTAAAATTATCTTTACCTTGTTTTTTGGCTTCTAATAATATTGCTGATACAGCTGAACTATGGCAATGAGTCATGACAATGAAATCATCGTCAGTTTCCATATCTGGTATTCTTCTAGCACCAATTTCTGCAATTTTTTTCTTGGAAGCTTGAAACATTGCTTTATATTCATTTTTTAAAACCTCAATTATTGCTGGAATCTCTTTCACATCTAGTTCATTTTTAGATTTTTCTATTTTGTTCATGATATAATTAAGTCCATTTCTCATCGCAGGCTCAGTAACTCTAGATCGTTCCAATATTCTTTTTGCTTCTTGCATCTTAGTAATCCACTTTTCCATATCCACACAATCAATTCTTTGAGCATATTGACTTAAAAAATCAATCGCACTCACGGAAACGTTTGAGGCTCCTTGAATTTCCAAGGAACTAATTCTTTCAACATCTTTTAATAATTGGTCCATGATTAATTTTCACTTCATATATCCATTTCTTCATTTTCTGATGTGAGTTCATTAGGATCTATTTCTAAATATAAAGAACCTAAATAACCACAATTCTTACATTCAAAATAATCTGGGGATAACCACCCCGATACATTAAGGGCTGTTTTTAGCTTAGGTTGTTTACATTTGGGACAAATCCTTAATTTCGTCATCCTTCTATTAACATAAGGAATTATTATTTAGTAAATTTATTCCCTATAATAATTAAATACTAATCTATTTTAAAATAAATGTAATATGAGAATGGATAGTAATATAGAGTGTCATGAATGAATAATTTAGATCTTCAAAGAAAAAGTCTCCCTAAATCTCCTGGCGTTTATACGTTTAAAAATAACAAGGGTAAAATCATATATATTGGGAAAGCAAATGATCTTAGAAAAAGAGTTTCATCCTATTTCCTTAAAACATCATATAATGATCCTTATTATGAAGAGAAAATCAAAGAAATGGTAAAAGAGATAGATTCAATTGAATATATCGTAACTGAAAATGAAAAAGAGGCATATATTTTAGAAAACATTCGAATTAAGAATTATCTGCCACGTTATAATGTCTTTATGAGAGATTCTAAGTCATACCCTTGGGTTGCTATTTTTTATGAGGAAGATTTTCCAAGAATAAGAGTAGTACGTAATCCCGAAAATTATTCTCAAAACACAGTTTTCATCGGTCCGTATACAGATAAAAAGGAAATCATACAAATTCTTCGTGATTTACGAAAAACCTTTCCCTATTGTTCGTGTAAAAAGAAATTATCTAAAAGTAAAAGACCCTGTTTATATTATCAATTGAAATTATGTCCTGGTCCATGCATAAGTGATATTAGTAGTAAGGATTATCGTGGAAACATAAAGGAAATAGAATTATTTCTTAAAGGAGAAAAAAACTTATTAGTAAAGCAAATTCAGAAGAAAATGGAAAAAGCCGCAGAATCTAAGGATTTTGAGAAAGCAGCATTTTGGAGAGATAAATTGCAGGCAATTGAACACTCAACCACCTCTCAAAATGTACTCTTTGAAAATGAAGAAAACAAGGATATCTTGGGATATTATTCAGATGGAGAACAAAAATATTTTGCAATGACCATAATGCACATTAGAGAAGGGCGTATCATGAATAAAAGTTCATTTATAATAGATTTGAAAGAAAAAGTAATCAAAAAAAATGAGATGTTCTCTTCTATTATGGAACGATTTTACCTATCATCTAATCCCAATCTCCCAATTACTATTGTTCTTCCCGAATTATATGAGGGAATTGAATTATTTAGAGACGTTCTAATGAAATCCAAAAGTGACTTCCATATTAGAGTTGCTCAAGATAAAGAATTTGGATTAATCAGAATTGCCCGGAAAAATGCCAAAGTCATCGTTGAACAAGAAATAAAAATGCTGGAAATTAAGTTAGAGGATGGAGAACTCCGAATCGAAATATTGGAACAAATGAAAGAAATATTGGAACTTCCCCATATACCTCGGATTATTGAAGGCTTTGATATATCAAATATTGAAGGTACGGATGCTACAGGCTCAATGGTTTGTTTTCTTGAAGGAAAACCTTATAAAAAAAATTATAGGCATTATAAGATTAGATCAAAATCTACACCTGATGATGTTGCTATGATGAGAGAAGTAATAATGAGGAGATACTCAATGATTTTAGAAAAGAATTTAGAATTACCTGACTTAATCTTAGTAGATGGAGGAAAGGGTCAATTGAATGCAGGTGTGGCTGTTCTAAAGGAATTGGGAATTGATAGAGTTCCCATAATAGGATTAGCAAAAAAAAATGAAGAAATATTTTTACCAAATAGAAAAGAACCAATTCAACTTCCTATAGAATCACAAGTATTAAAATTATTTCAGCACATAAGAGACGAAGCACATAGATTTGCAGTAAACCTCCATAAAAAACAAAGAGAAAAAAAAATGAAAGGATCTGTACTAGATCATATAAAAGGAATTGGACCTTCTACTAGGAATAAATTATTAATCCGTTTCGGAAGCGTGGAAGGAATTAAAGAAGCTTCTTTTGATGATATTGTAAATCTTGTTGGAATTAAAATTGCTAATAAAATAAAAAAAGAATTATTTTGAATTGTTTGCTCCTCTGTTATTTATAAAAATTCATCTTTCATCTTTGTAAATATTGCAAATAAAATGACTATTAGCCCTAGAAATATAAATGTAATACGAATATTCCACATCACTAAAAATCCTATTATTGGATAAAGAACTGTACGTAACAAACATGTTATCATATTTATTGTGCTTAATACAGTCGCTCTATTTTCCGTCTTAATTTGCTTGTTAATACCTTTAATGAATAGAATATCTCTGGAAAAACCTAATCCTATTACTATAAGAATTAAAATAATGCTTACTGGCACAAAGAATATAAATGCCATCAATATAAATCCGATTCCTGGTATTACCGTATAAATCTGGAGAAATAATTTCTTTCTCTTAAACCGTTTTTCAATTCGTGGAGCGAGATTATTGAATATAATTTGAATCACCGTCATGGATGTTGAAACGAATCCAAAGAAAACCATTTGAAAAGCCATTAATTCTAAATAAATTTGATAAATCCATACAAGAAAGAATATTACTGATTGTGTAAGAACCAGATCTATTGATAAAAGTCTTAGTATCTTGTTTTTCACTAATTCATTAAAACCGGATTTAGCAACGGAGTAATAACTTTCTTTTTTCTCTTTTTCACTGGTACAATTTGGTTTTTTTAATGATATCGCTATAAACATTGCTCCAATAAATGGAATGAACATCAAGGTCATGGCTAATGGGAGAGCAAAGAAATGCCCTATCAGAGAGCCAATTGGTGCTGAAATTGCCACTCCAGCAAGCATAAAACTTCTAGTATGCCCCATTATTTTTGCTATTTTTTCTTCTTCGCCAATTTTTCGCAACGTATCATAGGTGAATGCTTGAGCTGTTCCTGAAAATAGAGCATTCCCCGCTGCAAATAGCGTTTCACCGATCATAAATATTACTATATTTGGATATGAGCCATAAATCACAGCAGCTAGCGCAGTTAGTAATGCTCCAAGTAATAGCGAGAATTTTCTGCTTATATAGTCAGCTATAGCACCACAAGGAATTTCAAGTGTTAAAACCATGATTGTAAAATAACTTTGAAGAAACATAACTTCAACAAAAGTCAAATTACCCCAATTCATAAAAAATGGCATCAGAACACCCGAAACAAAATGAAATCCCATTAATAAATGAAATAAATATGATTTCAATATATTGTTCTTCCAATCCTTAAAATTATCACTGATTGATTCATTTTCTCTAACTAAATGAGATTGTAATGAATCTTTCTCAGCACATTTCTTTAATTCAGATATTTTTAACACTTTTTTATTTTAATTTATAAAGTACTGATTTAAACTTAAATAAAAACAATGACTTTAGGGGAGATTCAGTAATGTGAAAAAAGAGAAAAGTCAGAGTATCGTTGTCATTAGTTTCATTGGGTTAATGCATCGGTAAACAAACAAATACACCATGAAACACGGAGATATTAGCACTATTATATTCAATAATCGGATCTATGACTGATGTACTTCCACCAGTTTTCCCGATCCATTTAATATAATATTGTGCCATAAAATAGTCAACAAATATGTTTAATATAGGAAATAATTATCAGATCATTTATAAATTATTTGCGAGATGAGAGTTTATAGGTGTTTATGAGAAATTGATGGGAATCAATATATTAAAATCTAGAAATTACTAATTTTACAAGTTCTGCCGTAGTCTGACAGTATATCCTCGCTAGAGATGAACTTCTTGATTCACATATAACTCGAATAATTGGTTCAGTGTTAGAAGGATGTATTAGTACAAACCACTCTTTAGATTTTCCAAATTTAAGATCATTGTTAATTTGAGATACTTCTTCTCCTTCATTACATAATTCCTCATTTATTTGGGAGATTAAGCTATTAATATCTATATTTTTAATTTTAATATATTCTCTGTAGTTATAATATTTAGGGAGATTTGATACTAGTGTTGAGAGTTTATCACCAGTAGTAGCTAATATCTCGATAATTTTCGCAGCAGCAAATATTCCATCTCGTGTATTATTAAATAAGGGAAGTATTACGCCTCCACATGATCCTTCCCC
>JAGXNU010000062.1 GCA_019894815.1 Promethearchaeota archaeon | reverse complement strand
GGGGATATTGGCTCTTTATACCTGCTTTTTTCATAACTATTGGTGGATTCACACAAATTAATACCAATAGGAAATTTAAAAAAGCAGTTAGAGTTGCTTTAATGGATAGAGATTTTCAAGGAAATTACAAATTAGAAGACATAGCTTTAGAGGTTGGAATTAAACCAAAAGATGTATTAAGAGTTTTAGTCGATTTAAGAGATAAGGGAATCGTTAAATATAAATTCAACTCAAAAACAGGGGAAATTGAGTTAGGAAAAGGAATTGAATATAAGGTCTCAACTGACTTTATACCTCCCCCTAAAAAAATAGAGGCTCCCATACCAACACATGATCAAAGTTATTGTGTGTATTGTGGGCAACAACTTCAAGAAAGTGCTCAATTTTGCGAAAATTGTGGTTCAAAAATTTAATTTTTTTTATTATTTTTCTTTAAGGCAATGATTAAGGCTAATCATTAGAAAATCAGCTCTGAGTTTTTTTTTAAATACCATCCATGTTTAACATTCTATAAATCGAATTTCTCCGAGTTGAGGGTATATATCAAAAGGACTTAATAACGACGATTTTGCTAATATCGTTGAAAGGGAAAAGTCACTAGAGAATATAATTCAATTAGAAAGTGGAGAAGTTCGATTTAAATATAATCCAGTAGGCTCTGTATTAAATGACAGCTCCATAATTAAAAAATGCGATGAGATCAAGCAAGAATACTTGATAATGATGAATGATATACATTCATTATTGATAAATTATGAAGATCTCTCTATTGATCAAAAATTAGAATATTGTAATAGTGAACGTTATTACATGAGGATGTACATGAGACATGCAATGATTAAAATTAATAAATGTATTCCAGATTAGATTTTTTTTTTCGTGAAACACTCATTTCACGCTCAAATTAGCATACCATGATATTATAATGCTTTATAATCATAGTGCTGAGGAATTCAATTTCTCATAAAAATAGGTCTTTAATAAATCTCTTTTTAATTTCATATCAAGAACATGCTCTAATTTGAGAATAGAATCAAATCCGTCTAAAGGATATTTATATGATATAAAGATCGTTCCTTCCTTTGCTGTAAGAAATACATGTTTTAGGTATTTTTGCATTGTTGGCAGAGAAAAGAGGTAAACGAAATCGAAATTGTTTAGATCTTGTTGAAAAAGATCCCCCTTTTTTATATCTATTTTATGGAGGATTTTTGATAGATAGATTTTCTTTTCTTTTAAGATTTTAATACGTTCTTTTATTTCATTAATCAGTATATCACTTATCTCTATCCCGATAGATGCTATGCTATAGTTTAAGGCAGAAAATATAATTACATTACCGTTGCCTGCTCCTAGATCTATTAATTTCTGAGTGGATCTTTTTTTGAGACCAAATCGTTTTTCCAACGTTTTAAATATTTGGGCTAATGCTTCAGATGAAGTAGATAAAAAAGGAAGTGAAAGTTGGGCTTGGAGTTCATAATATTTATTATCTTTCATCTTAAGTATTTAGATCATCATATAATAAATAATATCCTTTTTTACAATTTTGTATGATTAAAAACATGCTTTCCTACGATTCCAACTTTTAACTGTTACAAATAGCATGAGTATGATTTGTTTAAAATTTGATTAAGAGTTTATAAAACAAAATTATCGATATACTCATTAAAGTTTAAGAAATGGCTAAAATATTAATAACAGGTGGTACAGGATTTATTGGCATCCCCCTCGTTAAAAAATTGAATTCCCTTGGACATGCTTTAAAACTTTTAATAAGGGAAAATAGCAATATAACCCCCTTTAAGGATTTAAACAATATTGAATACATCATCGGGGATGTGCGGGATATCGATAGTCTATACAAAACGATAAAAGATATTGATTTAATATATCATCTAGCTGGCTACGTAAAGGTTTGGGCAAAGGATAAGGCTTTATATTCTAACATTAATATTCTAGGTGCTGAAAATATCGCTAAAATAGCATTAGAAAATAATGTTCCTCTCATGTATATGAGCTCTTTTGGAGCACTAGGACCAAATCCAGTTGATAGCACTGAACCAACAAATGAAAACTTTCAACATGTAGATTTTTTCATAAATGAATATGAAAAAACAAAATATCTTGGACGTGAGAAAATAAAGGAATATATTGAGAAAGGACTTAGATCAGTGATATTTTATCCTGGTTTTGTTTATGGTCCCGGAGACTTCAATATTTATGGAGAAATGGTTTTTGACATAGTTGCTGGGCAGTTTTTAGGACTTCCTGGTAAAGGAGAAGCTGTTTTTTGCATGTGTTATTTAGATGATGTAATAAATGGAATGAGTAACGTTATTGGTAGAGACGATTTATATGGTCAAGGATTTGTTTTAGGAGGAGAGAATATAAAAATTGGAGCATACCTTGATTTAATCGCCGAGATAGCAGGAGTTAAAAACCCCCGACGTTTCCCCAAATGGCTCGGAATAATCTATGCTAGATTATGTAAATCTAAAACCATTTTTTCAAAAAAGAGAGTCCCATATATTACACCTGATATGATAAATGGAATGGATTATAATTGGGCATTCTCTTCAGAATCTACTATAGAAAAGTTAGGATATAAAATAACGCCTATAAGGGAAGGATTAACTAGGACTGTAAAATGGTATAAAGATTTTATAAATGCTAATGGAAAGAAAAAAAAGAAAATTGGAATTAGGGTGCTTAAAAAATGAAATCAAGTACAATTAATGAATATAATGAATATAAAACGGAAATTGTGAAAAAATATACCTTATTTCTATCTCAATATCCCGAGATTTTTTCTGATTTAATTTCAGGGTCGATTTTTGATTTTGCAATTTATGATTCACTTGACTCTTATGATAGTGGATCACCCATTGACATTTTCAATGTTCTTTCTAATGGAAATGGTATTGAAATAAAACCGGGGAAGGCAATGGATGCTGATTTAGAACTAGCATTATCTGTAGAAGCCGTTGAAAAATTGATTAAAACTAAAGATAGGGAAGAATATGCTCGACTTCTAGGATCTTATTTTAATGAACCAGATGAGGAAAATGGTTGGATTGACTTTATGTTACATAAAAGAACCCAAATTTTATTAGATATGGGTTATGGCCGCTTTGCTCAAGCGGCCGGCATCCTCGAAGATGAATATAGTAAATAATTATTATTTTCGTCAAATTTATAATTATAATTGTGTAAAAAGGTGTTTAAAATGTCAAAATCATCTGAATTAGAAATAAAGAATAAATATACTGGAGAAGTTATTGATACCATACAAGCAGATACGCCTGAGTCTGTAAGAGATAAAATAAAAAAAATTTATGAATCTCAACATCTGCTCAATGAAATGGACTTCTTTGAACGTGCTCAACATCTCTCAAAATATGCAAGTAAAATGCGATTTAAAAAGAAAAAACTAAAAGATTTAATTGTAGCAGAAGGAGGTTTACCGATCAAATATTCGGAATGGGAATTGAATATTGTTTTAACTGGATTCCGATTTTGCGATTGGTATTATCAATTTATAAAAGACAAGCCATTAACTGGTATTGAAGGAGAGCAAAATGTAATACTAAAATATATTCCACACGGATTATCTGCGTGTATTTCTCCCCGTAACACACCAATTAGCCTTCCCCTTTATCAGATGGGTGCTAATTATTTAGTAGGAAATGGTGCGCTTGTTAAACCATCTACCGCATGTCCCTTAACCATGTTAGAAGCATATTCTACAATGGAGGATATGGATTTGCCGGGTTTAGATGCATTAAATTTGGTTATAGCTCCTGGAGAATGGGCCGTAGATGAATTTCTTAAATCTCATTTAATCAAGATTATCATGACAGTTACATCCTCGCATACAGCAAAAGATATTCTTGTGAGATATGGAAGGTTGTTGAAAAAAACTGCAGATAAATCAATGGGTGTCGCAATGTACACCGAACCCTTCAAACAATTCTTCTTTGAGTGCGCGGGAAATGATGCTGGAATAGTAATGGATGACGTGAATTTAGAAAAAGTAGCTAAATTTAATGCTATCGCTAGCTATACTAACAGCGGTCAACAATGTTTTTCAATGAAAAGATGTATTGTGCATCAGGATATTTATGATGACTATGTGGAGTGTTTAATAAAAGAAATTGAAAAATTGAGATACGGTGATCCCACAGATCCCACTGTTGATATTGGACCATTAGGAAGTCGACGTATACTAATGATGATGGAAGTGATGGTGGCTGATGCTAAAGAATACGATGTCAAAATATATACTGGTGGTGATAAAATTGATACTGGTGAAGATTATGGATTATTTTATAAACCCACATTAGTAGAAATTAAACCTGAACTATGCGAAAATTTATCTACGGCTCCATTTTTGTGGAGAGAGGAGGCTTTTGGACCTGTCCGTTCTATTACTAAAGCCAAAGATATGAAAGATGCAATTAAATTAGCAAATGCAAGTAATTATGGCATGAGAGCGGTAGTTTACACTTCTAATTTGAATAACATCGAAATTTTCAAGAGAGATTTAGAAGCAGCGAATATATATATTAATGCCCGTCCAATGCTTGTTGATGTAACAATTGCACTTGGTGGAATCAAAGATTCTGCTTATCCCTCTGGATGTAAGTATTATCCCCAAGAGTTAGTATATCAAAAATATATTTATGATGGAACTCCAACAAATCTTAAGGATATCAAATAACCTAATACCATTTTATAAATATGGAAGCTAAAGAATTATACGAGGAATTAAAAGCTTATTTTTCAAAGAACTCTGATTTGATGAGACATCTTAGTATTAACGCTTGTTGGGAATATATTATTACTGAAGAATCTACACATGAAGAACATGCTAAATTACATTATTATTTATTTAAAAAAGATGTTAAGACTTTAGAAATGACTGAAGAAAATCCCGGTTTCAAACCTGATTTAATTCTATATTTCACAGAAAAGGCCGTTCTTGACTTAATTCAAGATAATCCATCCGCAGATGAATATTATGCTCTTTATCATGATATGATGAATAATCCACGTTCTGGAATTGAGGTGGATAATAAACTTAACAAGTCAAGTTTAAAGCTTTTAAAGTTGGGATATCGAGCATATCAAAGAGATTTTAAATTCTAAATGTCTAGCTAACCAAATCTTATTTTATTCTTTTTAAGGAATATTGCTATTATCGAAATTATCCCTATTCCCATAAATCCTATAAAAGAGAATCCTAATGGTACAATGAAGAATGTTCCTTCCATTTTAACGATAACCGAATCTCCTACATCGAAGAAGTAAGTTTCAGAAGTTATGATCCCATTAATATCGAAGGACTTCTCTACCCTGTAATTGACGCCCGTATCACTCCTTGCTTGTCTTCCAATAGTTGATGGGGACACGAGATAATATTCTGATGATATATCAACGGCAGTTTCCAAATAGTCATCTACAGGAGTCGGAACAAAGAGAAAATCATCATAGTGCGAAGGAGATTGATATATAGATAAGTATTGAATCTCTCCATCAATGGTCCAATCAGTTCCGAAATCCCAAAATGCAACAACAATTGACCACCTAATTCCTTCTATATCCGTGACCTCTCTAATAGCGATTTTTTTTTGATCACCCACATCAAAATTGGGTTCTGCATTGAAGGTGTATTCAAATTTATCTTTATTTAATTCTTTTACCTCCCATACATATTCATCATTCATCTTTAGTTGTAAAGTATACTCTTGGGCGCTTACATTAACGCTGAAAAAAATGCAAATAAGGAGGAGATTTAAAAAAACGACACCCAATACTTGTTTATGATTTTTATTCAAAGGTCATCAATAGGAGCTTAATTTTGATCAATTTTCGATCAATAATAATTCACTATAATATATTGATAAATAAATATTTTATTTACCTTAGATCTAAGATTTTGTAAATACTAACATATTTTGCATGAATAACTAGACACAATCAATATATAGTTGTTTAACATCAATAAATTACATCTATAATAAAAAATCAAACTTTGTGAGATTTATTAATGAATAAGGAAGAAATGCTTATCATACTTAAAATTAATTCTACTGAGGTAAAAAACTATGAATAAAGAAGATATCTGTTTTATGTCAGCTTTCGAGATGCGAGAAAAAATCAAAAATCAAGAATTATCATCAATTGAAATTACTGAAACCATAATAGAAAGAATTGAAAAAATTAATCCAATAATCAATGCTTATTGCACTCCTACTTTTGAAATTGCAAGAGAAATGGCTAAAAAAGCTGATGACTCTATTAAAAATGGACAAAATCTTGGATCTTTAACAGGTATTCCCATTTCAATTAAAGACTTAATGCAAACAAAAGGCATTAGAACTACTTATGGTTCAAAATTGCACGAGAACTATATTCCTGAAGATGATGAGGTTGTTGTAAAGCGATTGAAAAACGCAGGGTGTGTTTTACTAGGTAAAACGAATACACCTGAATTCGGGCATATCGCCCTTACAAATAATAAGCTTTTTGGAGAAACAAAAAATCCATGGGATATAGAGATGAATTCAGGGGGGTCAAGTGGAGGCGCAGCTGCTTCAGTTGCAGCAGGAATGGGACCTTTAGCTTTAGGATCAGATGGAGGAGGTTCAATTAGGGTTCCTAGCAGTTGTTGTGGTGTTTATGGTTTAAAACCAACATTTGGACGCATTCCTCGATACCCGCATGATGGAATTGCATTTTGGTCAATGGATCATTATGGACCGATTGTTCGATACGTGAGAGATGCTGCTTTAATGTTGAATGTGATGAAAGGACATCATCCTGCTGATAGTAATTCTTTCCCTGACGATGACATCGATTATATTAAAATACTTGATGATAAACCAAAAAAATTAAAGATTGGTTATTCAATGACCCTAGGTTTTGGGAAAGCTCTTGAAGAAGAAGTTGAAGAGAGCGTTTTAAATGGTATTCAAAAGTTTGAACAATATGATTGGGATGTGGAAGAAGCAAAATTAAAAATAAGAAACCCAGAATTAGCATATAAAACCTTGGTTAGTATAGGGTATGCTTATGATTTACAAAAAGATTATAATGAAAGACGTGAAGACCTTAGCCCAGATTTAACTGGTTCAATAAGACTAGGTCTAGATAATAGTTCTATGAATATTGGGAAAGCTAGAGAACAAAGAAAGCGAGTTTACGAAGTCATGTATCAATATTTTAGGAATTTCGATGTCTTGATTACACCGACACTTCCCTGCCCTGCCTTCAAACCAGGATGGTTAGAATCAGGGACAACATTTCCAACAATAGGTAAAAAATCTTTAAGTATTACAACTTGGATGACATATACATATCCTTTTAACATGACAGGATTGCCAGCTGCTTCAATTCCATCTGGTTGGACTAAATCTGGTTTACCAATTGGAATGCAAATTATTGGTAAGCGCTATGATGAAAAAACAGTTCTTCAAGTTTCAAAAGCTTTCGAAGAAATCGCTCCTTGGCAAGATAAAAAGCCAAAAATAGCCTAAAATATTCAATTTTTTTATATTTATTTATTATTACTTGTTGTAATGAATGAAGCATCTCCTATGGTTATTCCATTTTTTATTAGATCTTCTAGTATGGAATAGTCTCCTATTATGCTTTCTGAGGATATAATCTTTTTTAATCGTACTCCATCTCCTATTACAGATTCTGAAAGAATGCATTTTTCAAGGTCGAGATCATCCCCCATTGAAACATTTGGTCCTATTACAGAATCAATTATTTTTACATTCTTTCCAATATAAACAGGCGGAATAATTTTTGTGTCAATAATCATGCCCTTCTTAGTGAGATCTTCATATATTGGGTCCTGATTCTTTATTTCTGATAAGAGCAATCGATTTCCATTTAAAAGGCTTTTAGGTCTCCCAAAATCCAAAACTTCTTCTATCATTTCATTCGATTTAATTCTCGCGCCTTCTTGGATTAATTTATCAATGATAGGTGTGATTTGATATACTTCTCCATTCTCAAGAGTCTTTTTTCTTTGAACTTCTAAGAGTTCGAATAATCGATTAATTATCGATTTAGCAATGATGTAGGCTCCTGATACTGCAATATTTGATTCAGGGATTGCTGGCTTTTCAACAATTTGAGTTAAAAAACCATCATTGTCGAGTTTAACGACACCATAATGTTGCGGTTCCTCTACTTTTTTAACGTTTACGATTCCGTCGCAATCGCATTGATGGAAATTTATTAATATTGAAGAATAATCTTCCAATGGTACTCTATCACTTAAAAAAATAAATATATCTTCATTGAAAGCGAATTCTTTAGCGTACAAAATAGCATCTCCAAGACCTGGAAAAAAAGGTTCTTCGGCAGTATAACCTAAAGGCTGTTGTTCAATAAATTCTAACTCAAAATACTCTGAATACTTCTGATTTAGGTATTCTTTAATTTGTCTTTTTTTATATCCTATTATAAAACAAATTTTAGTCCCTTTTGGGAAGCTCTTCATGAGTTTTATTAAATTAAAATCAATTAATCGTTTACCTGCCACTTTTAAAAATGCTTTTGGTTTAGAGTATGTAAATGGTTGTAAACCTTTTCCTACTCCCGCTAAAGGACATATTATACGCATGATTAACGCAAATTTGTAAATGGTTTTATCGATGGTATTTTACATTAATCAAACTATTATAAAAAATGTTATGGAAATTAATCACATTAATTAATCTAGTATATTCTTCAAAATCTTGTAATATTTTGCCTCAATTAATTTCATTTCTACAACCATTTTTAACTTTCGCAAGAAATAATTATCAGAATTGGTTCTTTTTGTATTTCGCAGCTTCTTTATTACAGCAAATCTAGTTTGTTCCTCTAAAAAATCAACTGGTATCTTTCTGAATTCCTCAACTAGATCCTGATCATAATTATCTTTATTTAATACCTTGTTTATAGAAACCATTTTTTTATATAAAACTTTAATCCAAGTCTCAATCTTTTCTATATCCCCTTTTATATATGTTCGAGAATCAACCCAATTCTTAAATTCAATGACATCTATCAAAATGTTATCCGAAAAATCTTCAGTTGAAACTTCTTCCTTCTTTGAATCGACTCTTTTAATTTTCCGAATTGACTCTTTTTTTAATTCTTGGATTTGTTCTTCTGGTAAAGAATTATACATCTCTTCCTTCTTCTTTCTTCTTTCTTCTATTTCTGGATCTGAGAGCCATTTATTAAGTGCCATGATTCTATTATAAAATAGGATTCACAATAAATATTCTATTCTTGTTACTTAATTAATAAACATATTTACTCAGAGATAAATTAAAATTTGAAGTATTTAATTATAACCATATAATGAAAATAAAGGGGCTAATCTTTGATTTTGGCTTTACATTATTTGAATTCAAAGATGCATCCGTTGAAAAATATCTTAATTGCTATAAAGAAGGATTAATCAAATCCGTGGATGAATTAAAAAGATCTAATATCATTAAAAATGAACAAGATGCTGAATTCATCATTAAAACATTTAATAGAAAGCGAGCAAAATACTTTAAAGAGAGCTTTAAGACAAAAACTGAACATCAAACGACAGAAATTTTGAAAGAAATTCTCGAAATGCTTAATATAAAAAACTTAAACTCAAAAAAGTATGAAGAACTCGGAGATGTTTATCATTCATGTGAAGAAGAAGAATGGTATCCCTTTGAAAAAACTGCTGAAACTCTGAAAAAATTAAATAAAAATAAGGAAATTAAATTAGCAGTGCTTTCTAACCATCCTCACCACGCTACTATAGAAAAACTGTTAATAAAATATGATTTACGAAAATTTTTTCATGCAGTAGTTACTTCTGCAGAATTTGGAAAGAGAAAACCAGATCCAGAGATTTTTCATTATACATTAAAAAAAATGGGTTTAGAAGGCCCTGATTCTTGCATGATTTGTGGAGATGAGTATGCTGATATAATGGGAGGTTATCGAGCTGGCCTCAAGACAATCCTCATTAAAAGAAAATATGAATTTCCTTATGAAAAAGAAATAGTAGGACCAGAATATATAACAATAAACAACATCTCAGAAATAATGGATTACATTGATTAGATTCATATGTAGTATGTGTGTCTGTATAAGGTCATCCCCAAGGAAAGCCCCAAAACTCCCTTCCCGTAGGCGAAAATTCGACATTTACTCCTTCAAATAGATCTTTTGCACCTCCTATACCTTTGAAATGACCATAAACTGCCAGTTCTTTTAAATAGTTTAAACCCTTAACT
>JAGXNU010000061.1 GCA_019894815.1 Promethearchaeota archaeon | reverse complement strand
GTGGGTAAGGTGGTACGATGTAGATAGAATCGACTTAAAAAAAGAAGGATTTCTTTTAGTATACTTAAAGGTAAGAGAAAAAAATGGACCTCTAAAATTAGATGGAAAAGGTAATCCAAAATTAAAGAAATGGCCACTAATTTTAAACCGTAATAAAGATGAAGACAAGGGTCATTTTGAGCAAAGAAGATCAGCTTTTCACAAAGTTTTTTCAGACATTTTCAACCAGAATAAAGGAAACTCGGATCCTCCTACAAGTGATTCTAGAATCTAAAATAAATCTATCCACATATATTTAATTTAACTTTTTTTTTATTTCGATTCTATTTTTTTAACTTATTTTAATGGATATGCTCCAAAATTATTGCGATGTTAAAGGTTAAGAAAAAGAAATTATATTAAAAAATGTAAAAAAAATCATTTAGTTTAATTTTGAACCGCATTCCCCACAAAAACTTCTTGAATCCATCAATTCAGCACCGCAATTTGGGCAAAACTTCATATTTTCGCTTGGCATAGTTTCTATTTGGGAAGGTCCTGGTTGGGCTGGTTGTGGTGTTGCTGCTTCTTTATTAGAAATTTCATTGTAAATAGAGCCCCAAATTTTTTGAGTGGTTATTGCTCCGTGAGTTGGACAAGAAGTTTTAATTAAAGCCCAAGGTGCTGAAACTCTTATATAACTTTGTTTAGCTTCTTGTCCACATTTATAACACCGAAAAACACCATCTTGGATGAGATTAATATAGTTGTCTTTATCCTTTAAAGGAATTTTGAAAGCTCTACCACCATGTACAGGGCATCTTTGTTTAACAATAACCTTATTACCGGCGACTTTCACAAGATAAATATTACCAACTGCCCCACACCTAGGACAGGTAAACATTTTACTATAATCTAGATTTGTCATTAAATTTTCACTTGATATTTTTTCTATTAAGAAAAAAATGACCTAAATCATATAAATTCTTTATTAATATTTGCAAAAAATATTAAAAACTTTTACAGATAAAATGGGAATCTCATTAAATCTGATGAAGAATTCAGCAAATTTAGGCTAATGTTTCTAATCTTCCTTTATCGATACAAATTCATGTGTAAATGGATCGTATTCGACAGAAGTTCTTCTACTAATTACTTTATCTATTAAATCTCTAAAAATTTTAAAGAAAAAATTTTCAAATCCCGCACTAAAAAATTCATATTTCCACCGAAAATCTGCCATAAATCTAATCAATTTAAAAATAGGCATGCTCTCTTGCTCAAAAACTTTCCTACCTATGATTGCACTCGTAATTGAAATCATTTCTAGTTGGTTTTTAAGTTTTAAATAGTTTGAAGCTTGATCTCTCCGAACCTCTGCCCAATCAATAAGATTAGCTGGTGGATTGAAACCTTCTCGTTTGGCAAGAGTGTAAATCTCGGTTTTTGGGTAAGGGAAAAGAATTTTTATTGAGAATTCGCTTTCAGGATTGATCTCTTTAATTTTTTTAATTAAAGTTATAGTTTTTTTTACATCTGGTTTAGTTTCACCGGGTATTCCAACCATCCAACTATAGTCAGCACTCAAGTCTGTATCCTTTGTGATTTTAGCACTTTGGATTATGTCTTTAATTGATATGTTTTTATTTAAAATATTTAACACTCGTTGAGAGCCTGATTCTGCTCCAAAATACATTTGAATGCAACCATGATTTTTTGCTTCTTCAGCTAATGAATAGTCGAGGCGATTAACGCGTAATTCTGCTTTCCATCTAATATCTTGTTCCTTAAAATAAACAAAAAGCTCTTTAATCCGTTTTGAATTAGCGAAAAAATAATCATCATAGAAAGTAATTTTCTTAGCGCCTAAATTTAAGCATTTATCAAGCTCTCGAATGCATTTCTCAGCTGTCCATCCTCTCCACACATCATTAAAAAGCGTATTATAGCAAAAGGCACATTTAAAGGGACAACCCCGACTTGTTATAATATTTAAATTCCCATTTCTTATATAGCGCTTAGGGTTTATTAAAGTCCAAGGTATATTCAATTCATTTATTTCAGAACTTGTTAAGAAGTCAGAATTAGGATTATGGAATATTTTTTTACCTTTCTTAAATGAAAGCCCTTTAATTTGACTTTGATTTTTACCACTTACTAGTTCGTGATAAGCTTTTTCACCTTCACCTCGTATAACAAAATCAATGAATTTATTCTGAAGAGTTTGTGTTGGTAGAATAGTTGAATGAATACCACCCCAAACGATTTTAACGTTATTAAACTCTTTCTTGATTATTTCACAGATCTTCAAAGCGTAATAGATTTGGGGTCCTGTCATTACTGAAATGCCAATAAATTCAGGGTCATTATCAGAAATGTCATTAATTACTTGAGACAGGCTATCAAACCGTAAATCGAAGATTTTCACATCTACGTTTCTTTTAAGTAGGTAATCGGCTATAAACAAAATAGAATAAGGTGGAGTAGGGATCTGAAGCTTTGCAAATTCAAGTTGTGGATAAATTAAAATCGAATTCATCATTTTTCCTTAAAAATTTATTTGATAACGTGATATTTGTAAATATCTATTATTTTTTAATTAAACAGATAATCTCTCCAATTTTTTATAAATCATTAGAAGGTTCTAATAACATTGATAAGTATATAAATATAAAATAAAAAAGTAAAAAAGAATTATTACATTTTAGATAAAGCTAATATTTCTGCTTGTTCGCGTTCTAATAGCATTGGTGTTTTTTCCCAACTTATATCCTTAGGAAGTTTAAACTGTCGTAGGAACATATAGAGATGAATCATTCCACTTATTGGAAAATAGAATATAAGACTGTAATGTTTATCACAATATTTTCTTATAGCGTTAAACATGAAACCAAATTGAAAAAATAAACAAGATAGGGTCCAAAGGAGTAAATAATGTTCTCCAATAAAAAATTGGAATATAGCAAATCCGATTTCTATTGGAATCCATGTATCCATATTTGCTAAAACCATCATTGTCATATTTCTTGAGATTATTAATTTTTTACCATCTTTATATTCGCTCTTCATTGCCATTAACTGAGGCATATCAAATATAAATCCTGCAAGCCAACGAGTACGTTGTTTTACTAAAATCTCCCAGCTACTCGGGACATATTCATAAACCTTAGCTTTAGGCGAAAATCGAATCAGTACACCGTCTAAATTTAAAAGCACAGAGAGATAAAGGTCTTCCGTCATAGAATCTTCGTTAAAACCTCCGTATTTCCTAAGATATTTTGTTCTAACAGCAAAATTCCGTCCAAAGGAATAAGCAGAAGATCCTAGCCTATTTTTAACTTCGAAGAGTAAACCACCCCCAGAAACCATACCATAATCTAAGAAAATTCCCTTAGTGAGTTTGTTATCTTTCCAGTTCTTAACGAATACGGGACCGATAACTGCCTCCGTTTTTTCTTGATGAAAGGGAGATATCAAATTTTTAAGAGTATCAGGTTGTAAAATGCACCCGGAATCATAAAGAACTACAATATTATTTTTTACGTGTTCTAAACCGTAATTAAGCGCTGGAGGTTTTCCCTTTTTGAGTAAGTTTTTTGATAAAACTTTTATATCAATCTCACCATGTTCTTTAGAAAAATTATTTGAATATTCTGCAGTATCATCTGTTGAGCCACTAGTTATGATTATTATTTGGATCTTTTCTTTAGGGTAATCTGAATTAACAATGGATTCCAAAGTTCTTTCTAATAGTATTTTTTCATTTTTAGAAGCAATTAATATACTAATTTCTTCATAATAAGGTGTTTTTGGTTTATAACCGCTCCCAAATGAAGCGGTAAAATGTATCCCATAATAAAGAACAAATCCTAACAACAATATTAACCCTATAAATGGAAAGATAAACCACCAATAAGTTAACGGAGAATATAAAAATTTATCAATTGCACTTTTTATTCCAGAAGACCAAAAAGAGGGAAAATACAAATATATCAGTACATAAAATACTAACCAAACAGAACCATATAATAAATATCTAATCAGTTTCATTTTTTTATTATTCCTTGTTATCAATTTTCTTCAGATTTTTCCATATATATTTAGAAGAGAAAATCATCGAGAGTATCATTATAATAGCTAAACTAATTTGACAGATTAGCATAGTCCATGTAAGTATCCAGCTGTGCGAAGCATCCCAGATTGTAAATGATGGATTAATTAGTTTTGTTACAAAAACTGTAAAACTCGACAAACCATACCATAGAAAAAAAGTACTAATGATCAGGATTCGTGTTATTTTCTCACCAATGAATGGTTTAGTTGCATGTAACCCTAAACCTTCATGTTTTGCTCTCATATATTCATATATTAATATAAGGAAAGCATTTGTCCAAGCTAGCCATGTAAAGTCAAAGCCATGTGTTGGAATTATAAGTAAAGTTGTAGGTACAAAGCAGATGACCATTAAAATGTCACTAACTCTATCTATTACGTTATCCAACCACGCTCCACTTTTTGATTTAGTCCCTAATAATCTCGCAATTGCTCCATCAATTCCATCTGATACTCCTGTAATTAATACAAGTAAACCCAAGGCTAAAAACCAAGAGCCATATATTGGTTGCTGTGATAATGGGTCTAATATATGACCTATACTTGCCATCGTAACCCCCCAAAGTATGAAAAAGGATAAAATCAGATTTATAAATGATAATTTATTTGGGCTTAAACCTAATCTAATAAAAAATTTTGCCCCTTTATATGTTATTGGCATATAAAGTTTTCCTGATGGATCCTTTTTCATCTTTGCAAATTGTTTTTCTAACTTATGAGCTTGTCCATGATCTTTAAGCCAATCTTTGATAAAATCGTCAAGGGACATAAATTCTTGTTTTTGTTTCCTCTTAGGGATACTACTAACAATAATAATTATTAGAAGTGCAAGCAAAACTAATGGAAAAATTAATGTAAATATTAAACTATAATCTGTTATATCATTCACCTAAATTTTTGTTAAATATTTTTGGATATGTAATTCTAATTAGATTTTAAATGTTTTTAATTTATATGAATTTTAAATGTTTTTAATTTATATGAATTTTAAATATTTAAAAATTTACACATTTGTCTGATCGACAATAAAATGAACCAAGGCTCCAGAAATTCAAAATTCTCCTTCACTCTCAATAATTGTATTGAGAAAGGTAAAATATCTAAAGGAAATAAATATATTAGGTAAACTGAAGTCAATTAAATGGTGTAAAAATGGTTAAGATTTAATTAACATTGCAATATGCTTCTTTTATTACAGAACATCCAAAAAATGTCCAGATTTTTCTTGGTTTTTATCAACTATGAATCACACTTAGAAATTCTATCATTAACCACCAATAAGAATAGCAGTAACATGAGACACACATTAGCTCTTTACTTCGGTTAGAGCCTTAAACGGTAGTGCACCGTTCAAAAGCATAGTCATAATCTTTTTCATATATTCTATCGAAGTAAGAAATTTGCTCAGTTACTTTTGATAAAATTAATTTCTGTTCATTTTTAGAAATAGAATAAATTTGAAATATGATATTATCCAATTCTCGTGTTAAATAATGAGTGGTATCATCAAATTTTCCACTAGTATCAGCTAAATAGTTTAAAATAAAATCAACTCTGTCGGATATCTTTTCTTTTATATCTTCTCCAATTCTTTTAACCGGAAAATGCCTAATCATGTATTGATTTAAATTAATGGTAGTATCTTTCTGGTTATTGATTGCATAAATGGAATAAAATTGCATTAACGCCGAATTAATTATTCCACAAAGATATTTCAATTCAGTGATATCTTCATGAAGCATGGAATATATTGAGGAGGTAAAACAAACTTTCTTTTCTGTATAAATTGCTTGAGGAATAACATTATTATGTTTTATTAATAACTTTTTACAAAGATAGTATTCATAATTTCGCCCTTTTAGAGTCTGAGGGCTAATTGATTTAATATCAAAGGATTTATGAGGTTTTATTGAATAATAATCAAAATCATCTTTTGCATTGATAAATAAACAAGTATCATTAGCATGGGCTTTAATGATATTCCTAATCTCCTTTAATCCTTTGTCTTCTTCACCTCGAATGAAATAAGGGAAATCAAGGGTATTTATATAATTTAGATCTCCAATGTCCTCAATCTTGCCAACTAAATCCAGAATCTCATCATTAGCTTTAATTCGGATTCTGTTTAATTGTAAAGTTTCATTCTTGCATGAAGGACAATTTTTTTCTTTCGTATAGACATAAATCTTTTTTGATTTATTACTCAATGGACAGTTTGAACCTTGGCAGATTCTTAATTTATCGAATGATTGGTCGTTATACGTAATGATTTTATTATTTGGATAATCTATTACTTCTAAATTCTTTAATTCTTTACCCTTATTTTGATAAATTATTATTTGAACTTCATTAGTTGCTTTCTTAAATAGGTTTGGACCAAGGTCAATAATTTTTAGTAAATTTGCTTTTGATAAGAGAAGATTTCTAAATCTAACATATCCTTGTCGTAATAAAAAACTTTTAGGCACTAAAAAGCCAATCATTCCATTACTCCATTCTAATGCTTTCAAAAGGAATATACAATAGATGTCATTAACAAAAACATTTTCAGCTCTTAATTTTTGCTTTAATGATTTGTCTAATATATTCCCATAAGGAGGATTGCCAACTAAAAGTTCAAACTTCAAGGAGGGAGGATCTTTAATAACATCTTTAACAGTAATGTGAGATTCCAAAATAGAAATCATTTTTAGTAAATTAATTGATTTTTCTTTTGATATCCTTCGGAGTATTTTTAAAATACAAAGTTTAATTGAATTATCATTTATATCATAACCATTTATATTTTCAATAAGTACCCTTTTAAATGTTTCAAGTTCATCTAAAGGTAAAATTTCTTCGAAGAGACCAAGGATAATGTCAATATAACTTAGAAGAAATACTCCTGAACCACATGATGGATCACAAATCAAAGTTTTATTGAGTAAATTTAAAATGGATTCATTCTCATCATGGTTTAATGATTTAATTTCTTCTAAACTCGCTATGTTAATTTCTTCAAGTCTAGAATTTAAGAATTCCGTGATGGTTTGGGAGATAATATAATCAGAGATGTATTTTTGAGTAAAATATACTCCTTCATTTTTTATTTTACCATAATTTTGTAAAAAAAATTCTTCAACCTTATCAATTTGGTTTAAATTTTCATTTAGAGATGTATTATTATCTGTTTCTAAAGCTTTTCGGACGGATTCATATAATTCAGAGATAGACTGATTATTATGCACATTCAACATTGTAGTTTTGACAAGAACAATTAAGCAAAAGATTAATTGATATATTCTTTAGGTTTTTATAGGTAATATTATTTTATATATTAGAAGATGACGGATAAACAACAAGAAGAAGAAGATTATCACGGAGTTGCTCCAATAAGCCCAATTATAAAAAAAATGAAAAAAGATTATGATAAGGATCCTAAAGGGTGGAGCGTAGTTGGATCTACTGATGATCACGGTAATTCAGATACAGTAATACTTAAAAATCCTAATGCATTTTGGTTGAAATCAAAAATGCTTAGTCCATATTCAGCTTTATCCATGGGTTCGGTTGTTAAAAACATAGATCAAGAAATTAATGACAGCATTGGTATAAAAAAAAAATTATCGCCCGATGAGATGCTTCGACTATTCGGCATGATAGTTCCTATTAAACCAGATAAAAATATTATTGCTTCTGGAATCGAGCGATATTCTCAACATCAAGGAGATATCTTGAAAAAAGTAATATATGAACAAAATCCTAATTTAGATCATCAACTTGCAAAAAGAATTGATGAAGAGTTTACCAAAAGATATCCACAGAGAAAGAACTTGTATATTTAAATGTAAAAAGTAAAAAGAGATTTTATGCAAGGGCTATATCTTCCCTTTTAAAACATCAACTTCTCCTTTCCCTTTTATTATGGGAAATTTTGATGAATAAGTGGTTGAATTTGTAATTAATTCAGCAATTAATGCGTTGATTTTTTCTGGACCGGATTTACTTTCAAGTGTTTTTGCGAATTCTTTAATCAAGGGGACTTTTAAATCATCTACGTCGAATGAAACACCCTTTTCGACCTCTTCCAGAAGGAATTGAAAGGATAATTCTGCTGATCTTTCAGTTTTCGCTAATGGCTCATCGGGATCTTCAAATGTATATGATATTTCCGTCCACCGTCCACCGCTTGAATCAACGGGCACCATTCCAAAAATATAATCACTTGTATGTAACCAAATAGGTGTTCCATTATCATAAGAAGCATCAATAATACCTTTCATTTCTTCACTCATTATAGATCATTTTTTCAATTCGTAAATTTTGCTTTCGTGCATAAAATATGAAAACAATTTTATTTTAATCTTATCTTTTCCATTCATTTAAAATGAACTATTAATAACATAAAAAATTATTCAAAATCATGAGAGAACTGGATTATGATAAATTATGTTCTGATATTCAATCTTGGATCAAGCAATATGTATATTCAGCAGGAGCAAAAGGAGTTGTAGTTGGTTTAAGTGGAGGAATTGATAGTGCTGTCACTGCTGCTCTTTGCATGAATGCTATAGGAAAAGAAAATGTTATGGGGTTAGGACTCCCGTGTGAATCAATATCTGAAGATCTTGAAGATGCTAAGAAAATTGCCTCTACTTTAGATATAGAGTTCAAGATTATTGATTTAACTCCAACATTTAAGGAGTTCATGAAATCCCTTGAAATTTTTATTGATTCTAACAAAATTGCTATAGCTAATTTAAAACCACGCTTAAGAATGATGGTGCTCTATTATGTTGGACAATCTAAGGGAAATTATTTGGTGGCAGGTACTGGAAACCGAGCTGAGTTAGCGATCGGGTATTTTACCAAATATGGTGATGGAGGAGTTGATTTCGAACCGTTAGGTTTAATTTATAAAAATGAAGTTAGAAAGCTCGCACGTATTTTAAAAATCCCTGAAAAGATCATAATAAAACCTCCATCTCCTGGACTATGGCCTGGTCAAACCGATGAAGGGGAAATTGGCTTATCGTATGATGCTATTGATGAGATATTATTTCGTGTAGATAATAACCTAAATTTAGATGATTTGAATCATGAAGATGTAAATAAAGTACTTAGTTTAATGAAAAAAGCAGAACACAAGAATCAAATACCACCTTCATATAATTTCACATAAAGAAACCAAATCATAAACTGGAAATTATTCTTCTTATCGTCGTAATACGATCTGTGATTTGGAGCATTTTTGTTTTTATCTCCACATTCTTTTGTTTATATTGCGTGTCCGCAATTGAACCCTTGTCATAACTCGCTTCTAATTCTTTATAACCTTTTTCAACTGCATATCTTTTTCCCTCTAAAGCAATCAGTTCTTGATAAAGAGCGTCTTTATCAACGGGTAGATCCTCAGAATGTCCTTTATGAACGGTTAGATCCTCAGTATTTCCCTTACCAAAATCTACAAATGAATTAATTTGGGGACGTTCAAAATCTTTAATTTCTTCCACCTCAATAGGTTTAACCTCTTTTAAGAAAGTTTCCGTGATTTTTGGGGACTCCTTTTCCTTTTTTGGTACAACTTGTTGGCTTTCTCCAACTTGTGATAGTACATTGAACAAATCACTCCCACTAGATTTTATTGATTCATTTTCTACTGCTTCTACACTCATGCTTCTGATTTTAGGGGGATCAACCAAAAAGGGTTGTATTTTTCTTTCCTCGGTTTTTTCTACTACTTCAAGAGGTTCACTATATATCTCACTTACTATAGGAATTAATTTTCTCTTTTCTGTTATGGTTGGTACATCCTTAGACTCTTCTATTACAGTAGTTGTAATTCCGGGTTTCTTTTTCATTGCTTTATTAATTGGGATGGGTGTTAATTCTTTATTATTCCTTACAATCATGCCTTCTGGTTTTTCCGGAATAGGAGTAAAATTTTTGACCTCTGCTTTTTTTGGTGGAATTTTAACCTCTTCCATTGCAGAGACTTTTTGTTCTTCTTTTGGAAGAATCGGAGGAATAGATTCATCTATTTGACTTTCAGAAGGAAATTTGAATTTTTTTATAACTGGTATTTTAATTACAGGTGGAGCCAGTTTAGAGGTTTTTTTAGGAGTAATTTTCTGAACTTTCTTCTGTGAAATCTTATTTAGAGTTTCGCTTTTCTCATCTAACTCTTTCTTTAATCCGTTAATCGTATCCTTTAAACTATCAATC
>JAGXNU010000060.1:2501-10340 GCA_019894815.1 Promethearchaeota archaeon | reverse complement strand
ACCTGATAATAAACCAATTACAAAAACAACGATATAATATATAAATATGTTGAGATCTACAAAACTTAATAAAATTGATACGATGAGAGCTAGCATGTAAGTACCAGCAAAAACTAAAGCTCCTTTTAATGATAATGGATTTTTAACTTTTAATAGATCAATTTTGGTCTCTTTTTTTCGGAGAATTAAGAATGAACCTAATAAGCCAATAAAAGATGTAATCAAAATTGGATATATTGCGTAATTCAATAAGGTAGGTGTAATTAGTAAAACAATTAACATTCTTATTAACATTGTCTGAATTACTAGCCATACAGATGAAGATGATGCCCCCGCTTCAGCTAATTCCACTGTTGTTGCCTCACTATGAGCAAAACCTCCTAATAATGAGATGTAGTATAAATTTTTCTCAATAGAGCTTCTAAGTATGAAGTAGCTGAAATATTTGACAATCAATATCGTGATAAAAATGATGATTATTGGTTTTATTAGAATTCCAAATATTAAAAGATCATCAGGGATTAAAATGTAAAGCAAAACTACAATTGCTATAAATTCTATGGTTCCAGTCCATTCAATATCTTTCAAACTCCTGATTTTATTAAATTGTTTTTTAGTAGAAAGAATAATTAAGAAAATAACAGAGATAGCAATTGCTAAGGTTTCAGTATAATATGTTAATATCCCAACAATTATCGATAAAAACATGGATAAGGTTGAAGTATATCCCACATCATTCTCGCGAAATAATCTATAAATGCTACCAATTAATAAAAACAATAGCATCCCCGCAAAAAAGATGATGATAAGTGTAAACCCTTCAGATGTGAGTAAAAATCGTTCATATAATAAAATCAAGGTTGTCGATAGAATAGAGAAGAAGATGTGATCTCGTGCTCCATACTGAGCACTAACTCTAGTTCTTTCAATTCCTATAATAAATCCACAAAAAAAGGAAATGATTATTTTTGTGAATAAGAGATAAAACTCTTCTAACGTGAGGACTTGCAAGATCATGATAAGTTTAACCTGTTAAAATGAAAAGAATAAATATAAAATGGAAAAGTGTTTTAATAAATGATTTTCTTTCGGTTTATTACTCATTTAAGTTTCGGTTCAATATATCATCCAACTCTTTATCACTGAGAAAACCCTTGTGACTCATGGTATCTTTAACTTCCTCAACCACTTTAGGGTAAGATTTGGATTCTTCAATGAAATCTTCAAGAGATTTAATTTTCAGGTTCAACGCATCTGTTTCTTTCGAAAGAGTTTCAATTTGACTCTTAAATTCTAAAACTTCACTTTCCTTTTCAGACACAGCTTGAGTATTTTCATTTTTCAGACTTTCAATTTCAATATATTTATCCGAAATTGTTTGTTGTAAGTCTTTCTTGATACTTTCAATTTCTCTCTCTTTCTGTTCGAGATCTTCCTTAATTTGGATTAATCTTTTATCTGAATCTTTAAACTTTTCCAACTCCTTTTCTAAATTACTAATCTTTTCATTCGCATTAGTTAATTTTCCCTCTAAATCCCCTTTATTTGATTTAAGATCAGTAATTTCTTTATCTAATTTGTCCTTTACTTCTTTTAAATTATTTTGTTCTTTTTCTAGATTAGAGAACTTTTCTCTTTTTTCAGAAAGCTCACTTTCGGAAGTTTCTAACTTTTGTTTAGTGTTAGATAATTCTTTACTAGTTTTTTCTAACTTGTCCATTTGTGTTTTTAGTTTCTGTTCTAAATCATTTATCTTGGATCTCAAATCTAATAGAAATCTTCCTTCAACCTTTAAAGACTTTTCAGGGCGGGATTCCGCTAAACTCCAGTCAATTGAAATTTTTTTATCACCTTTACGAGTGTAATTCACTTCTTTTTAATAATTTATAGCTTTTTATTTTTATTAAGTTATTCTTTCGGTTTTTATTTTTTCAAGTTAATTTTATAATTAGTTTTTCCCAATTAATAACCTACTCATTATTCAAACTCCTTCTTGATGTCGGAAAGTTCACGATCTGATAAAAATCCTTTATGTACCATCATTTCATTAATTTTGTTTAGTACTCTTGGAGAACCTTCAATCTCAGATAATTTTTTTTCAAGAGTTTTAACTTTATCAACTAGTTGTTGTGTTTCTTGTTGTGAAATGTTTAATTTTTTTTTCATGGAAGAGAATTCTTCCATCTTTACGTCTACTTCCTTCTTATGAGTTTCAACTGATTTGCTCTTGAAAATTAATTGTTGATCTAATTCCGCATTTTTTTCACTTAAAAATTTTAATTCACCTTGTAACTCTGTGATTTTTGCGTTTAATTGAGATATCTGAATATCAAAATCTGCTTTTAACTTGCGGTTTTCAGCTTGTAAATCGTTTAATTGAGGTTTTAGTTTTGTCAACTCAATATCTACAGTAAGTTTTTGTTCCGAAACCGAATCCAAGTTCTTTTTTGATGCAGTAAATTTTTCATTCATTTTTACTAAACTTTTTTCTCGACCATGAAGTTTAGTGGATGTTCCTCTTAGTTCTTCCAATGTATTTTTCAATTGTTCCTTTGTCTTCGCTAAATCCTTTTCCAGTTCAATAGTTTTAGCGCGAAAATCCAATAATAATCTTCCTTCAACCTTTAAAGACTTCTCTGGACTCATTTCAATTTTATCCCATGGAATCACAATAGTCCCTCTTTTTTCTTGTCGTGATTAATATTTATATGTTGATTCTTTTAAATTTCTCGTATCTATATAAGAATTAATATAAATTTATTATTTTATACATAACGGATTAATTCAAATTTGCAGAGATTACCATAATAACGGAATTTAAAATGGTAGATATACATATTGGAACAGCAGGTTGGGATTATAAGGATTGGATCGGACCGTTTTATCCCAAGAATCTTGATAGAGCTAGATACTTAACACACTATTCAAATTATTTTGATGTAAATGAAGTAAATTCAACTTATTATAACCCTCTATCTATTAATACGTTTGAAAATTGGATTAACAGAGTGCCTTCTACTTTTCAGTTTATCTTAAAGGCATGGCAAAAAATTACACATGAATTTGATAATCCAAGTTTAGAGGATGATATTTTCAAGTTTCAAAGTCATATCAAACCTTTTGGAAATATGCTAAAAGGGTTTTTATTACAATTTCCTCCTCGGTTTAAATATTCTAATAAGCATTTCCAACATTTGTCTTACATCGTGAGAAAATTTGCAAAAAAACACCATATCTTTATAGAATTAAGAAGTAATTCATGGTTTGAAGAGCCTGATCTCACAAAACTTATTGATGGTAAAAATATTATATTAGTAACATCTTATCTTGAAAATGTTAAACCTTACTATTTTCCTAATCAAGAATTATATTACATTAGGCTAATTGGTGATAGAGAAATAACTAAATTTGATCATTTACAAAAATCTCAAGATATCGCCTTGAGTCACCTCTATTCAAATATTAATAAACTCCAGGGAACTCCTAATATCCGTGAAATCTTTATTATTGTAAATAACCATTTCTCAGGTTTTGCTCCCGAAACCGTCAACCAGATAAAAAGAAAACTAAATTTATCTTTTAAAAATTTTGCACAACAAAAGAAGCTTACAGATTTTTTTTAAAATAAACTCTTAAAGCTGAATATTTATCTTCTATAATCTTATTTTGCTAACATAATAAAGTTTAAAAAACTTTCATGATGGTTTTATTCTAATATATAGGAGATTGATCAAAATGAAAATATTAGGTATCTCATGCAGTCCACGGAAAAAGGGGAATACAGTAATCTTATTGGAAGAAATGCTCAGGGGTGCAGCAGAAAATGGAGCTGAAATAGAGCTTTTCAGTATATCGGGCAAGGATATTAGAGGATGCGATGGCTGTTATTCTTGCATAGCAAAGGGTGAGTGTCATATCCAAGACGACATGCAACCTCTTTACGAAAAATTGATAGCAGCAGATGGTATTGTCTTTGGTTCCCCCATCCATTTTTATGGCATGACAGCGCAAGCCAAAGCTATCATGGATCGTTCTTTTGCATTGAACAAACCGGGTAAGAACTTGGCAAACAAGGTAGGAGGAGTAATCGTTGTGGCAGGTAGTATAGGGATCATTGATGCCCTCAAGGATTATTACTTTTTTATCACTCTGAAACAGATGCTCCCTGCCAATTTCGTTGCGGCGTATGCAACAGGGAAAGGGGATGCTAAACGGCTTAAAAAGGGCATGGACGCTGCTTTTAGGTTGGGTGAAGAAATCGTACAACTCGTCGATAAAAAGTTTGAGTTTCCCAATGAATTTCCCCGTAACTTCTTTGCTTTTGGTACCCATACGCATTAACTGCCAGTATCTGCGTTGTATTAGGATGCCAATTAGTTTTTTAATTTTTTTATATTAAACCTTTTTCTGGTTTCCCTATAATATCAAAAAAAAAAGAAATTTAAAAGAAATTTACAAATATACTCATTCCAAAACCCCATAATAAAATACCTTGCACGAAGCAAAACAACATTATGAGGAATGCAACTGGTGGCCAAGAAAGGAATTTTGAAATATTTTGAAGAACTCCAATATAAAATTTGGCTGTTAAAGCAACTATAGCAGTCACAATGATGAACACAATCGCTAAACCTAGTTTAGGATTAATCCAATCACTGATCCATACAACAGCGGTGTCTGGAACGAAAAGTACCAATGCAGCTGCTGCAGCGGCACCCGCTAATATACCGATAATGCTTGCTAATGGCATGTCATTAACAGGTTTGAACAACATTGCTATACCTATAACGATTAAAAATATACATGTAAAATGATCTGCCCCATTTTCAGTAATCGCAGCAAATTTAAAGCTCGGAGGAATATCCAATATTAAACCCATTGTTCCAGCCCATACATCAAGAATTCCAACGACTATACCAAAATATGATAATATTTTAAGAAAACTTGAAATGTCAAATTTCTTATCTCCTCCTTCGGAAGCCTTCTTTCGGGTGAAAGAACCTCTACGTTTTCGTTCAAAACCAAGCCAAGTTAATGCTATAAAAGCACTAATAAATACCATGACTCCCGCAGAGTGTGCTACCCAATTAAAAAATTCTGTTTGAAATATCATAACATATCACTTTGTATTTTTAAAAAATTAATTGCATATTAGATCGAGCATGATTTTAAATATTTATTGATCCACATGCCTTATTAAGAACTCTATTAGTGTTTAAGTTCAAAATCCTAAACTCAATTTTTAAATACATGTAATCGATTATTATTGCAATATTTATTAAGAATCATTTCAAATTTGGTTTAAAAAAAATGGATACTATAGATAATTTGAAAAAATTATTTCTAAGGGAAAATTGGAGATATCTTATTCTCGTCATTTGGTTGATTGTTGGTGTTGGACTTGTTCAATTTGAAGTTACTCGATTAATTGGATTACTTTCATTTCTACCCTTCTTAGCCTTTCTAATGTATTTATTTATATTCTCTCTTTTTGCTAAAAAAGATGTGAAAGAGGTTGCTACATGGAAAGTACTCCTGCTTTTCTTTCTATCATTACCTATAATGCTATTAATCGCTGTCGTACTCATTATCATATTTGCATTTTCCATATTCTCTTATTTCTTCTTTACGTCTTGGTTCATATTATATGGTGCATTTTTATCAAGTAAAAGATTAGATAATAGTCTTAAGGAAAAAAAATATGGAAAAACGTTTAGATCCATTGAATTTTTTGGTTTTCTGTCTTTAGCTGTTTTTCTCTCAGTGGGATATATTCTCTACTCTCAAGAAATTGGAGCTTATTTAGGAGAACGCATATCAAATGTTATATCTCTCTCAAATTACGTCGTGTTCTTTGTATTGATTGTGATTGGGATATTTACGATATTTGTAATAATATATCTTTTCAAAAAGGTATTTGCTGCTTGGCTCGGTGTTTGGTTTGTTTTCTTGATTATTTATACATTTTATCTGTTAATTAAAATCTTCTTAGCTTTTAGGACTGCTACAGGCACGGAGACCTCATCACTATTAACTCAAATCATCATGCTTGTTGGAGATTTTGCAATTATCTTATATTCTGTTTCGACTTTAATGGGATCTCAAGCAGAGATGCTCGTGAAAAGATTAAATAGAAAAAGAATAGGGATGGATACAATAATTTTATGGTTGGTTTTTTCCAAAGTCGCTTATGAATTTGCCCATAATTTTCCTTTTAGTCAAATGGAGCCACTAGTTCAATGGTTTCCTAATATTTTCTTATTGACCTGGTTAAATTCGGATTGGGTAAATTTGATTAAAAATCTACTTGTTTTAGCGTTCTTCCTTTTAACTTTATTGATAATAGGATTCTATGAATTTTCCAAATACTTTAAAGATCAGAAAAAATTGGCTGAAAAAATCGAAGAACTCGTGAGTCCTAAAGCAGTAATGGAATATTTAACGCCCCCAACAGAGGAAGATTTAACAGTTCCGCAAGAACAAATTATTCCTAAAGATGAAGAGACACCATCTTCAGGAGATTTTTCTGATCCTTCTGAAGAAATCAAAGAAGCATATCAACCCGAAGAAGATATTGAGAGCTCACAAGAAGATTCCGATGAAAATTTTATAGATGAGAATCCAGAAAGAGAAGATGATGAAAATAATTCATCGTTTTAATTCTTAATTTTATTTTTCTTTTTTTAAAAATTAATAATTCTAAAGAGATTAATCGTTTAATAAATAGATTTATTAATCAAGAGATCAGATAAAAACATGCATTTCCGTGAGTAGGTGATTTTATTGAGCGATTGTGATAATCTTATAAATAAAGAACTCTTTCTTGAAAAATTTGAAAAATTGTCTCTAAAAGTCGAGCAGTTGACAGAAGAAATATCATTAATGAAAAATAAATTAGAGAAATCCAATAAAATCAACAGATCTTTTGGTTTAGACGCAGTAAGGAAATCGCAACCTTTGAATTTCACCCGAGAAGTAAATGGAATTGGGAGTCCATCTAAAAGATATATATTTTCTATCCGAAGTGTATCAGAATCTTGGAAGGGCAGAAAAAATGATTATCTACTTGTCATAAGGCAGCAAGATAAAGAAACACAAAAGGATTTAAAAGCATTAGGCATACGGATTCCGATTGATGACATAAAGAATATAGAAACACTTGCTCGTGAAATAATTTCATTGTTATATGTATCCTGTGATTTAAAAGGATTAGAGATTAATGAAATTCTAAGAGACATTCTTACTCAAATAAATGATAATGGACATGAAATGGTTCAAGAAGTAAAGAGAAAAATGATTTCAGGATCACGTTAAATTTATTTTTACTGATTATCAATCTTAATTTGATCTATAGATCGTGAAATCGGGATTTCACGAAGATTTTAGATAAATATAAGTTAGGATTCTTAATTCGAATTATAAGAAATAGAATGAAAAATTAAGAGAAAAATGAAATCATTTAGGATTGGTCTTTTAGGCGGAATGAGTCATGAATCAACGATAAAGTATTATGACCAAATTTTAGAAAAGTATTATGAAAAAAGGCATGATTATGATTATCCCGAAGTAATAATATTCAGCCTAAATTTTCAAAGAGTAATTGATCTTGAACATGACGATAATAGAAAAGGGTATGTTGATTACTTAATGGAAGGCATTAAAGCTCTAGAACAAGCAGGTGCTAGTTTTATCGTAATGGCAGCAAACTCACCCCATGCGGTTTATGACGATTTAGTTCAATTAGCGAAAGTCCCAATACTTAGCATTGTTAAAGCTACAGCAGAGAAAGCACATCAAGAGAATTTAAAGAAAGTATTATTATTAGGTATTAAATTCACC
>JAGXNU010000060.1:0-2407 GCA_019894815.1 Promethearchaeota archaeon | reverse complement strand
AATACAGCATTGTTAAAGCTACAGCAGAGAAAGCACATCAAGAGAATTTAAAGAAAGTATTATTATTAGGTATTAAATTCACCATGCAATCCACTTTTTATCAAGATTATTTTGCTAAAGAAGGAATTGAGGTGATAACACCATCAGATGAAGAACAAGATAAGCTAAATCGAATTATTTTCGAAGAATTAGTTATTGGGCTTTTCAAAGATGAATCCAAGAAGAGTATTTTAAGAATTATTAATAATTATAGAACTGATGGAGTCATTTTAGGATGTACTGAACTTCCCTTGATTATAAGTCAAGAGGATACTCGAGTTAAATTGTTAAATACTTTAAACTTACACGTTGAAGCGATTCTCAATCAATATTTCAAAATAAATAGTCAAGTTCATAGTTTGTAACCTTTTTTAATTCTCAAATGCTATTTATCATAATAACTATCTAATGGTAATTTCTTATTGGACGCTTTAAGATAACTCAAGTGAAAATAAAAGACTTTGCTCCAATCATTTTAGTAATGTTGTTGCTTTTTATTTCGACAGCTTGTGCTAACATGCTTATTCCGAGTTATGCAACAATACAAGAAGAGTTTAACATTAGTGAGTCATTAATTGCGATTCCAGATGCTTTCTTTGTCTTGGTAAGTGCTCTTTTTGCTTTAGTATGGGGATATTATACTGACAGAATTAATCGATCTAAGGTAATCATGGCGGGTGCTTTTTCTTGGACATTTGGAATGATGCTAACAGCATTTTCAAATTCTTTTTTCATGTTAATCATTTCAAGGGTTGCAAGTGGTGCAGGATTAGGATGTGTTTTACCCGTTGGTTATTCTATCATCTCAGATTCCATTCCTCCAAAGGAGAGATCAGGATGGTTTGGTACTTTAGCAATTTTAAGTTCTTTATCAAATGGAGCAGGACAAGGATTATCATCATTTATCGGACCTATTTTATCATGGAGATTTCCATTCATTTTACTTTCTGGTATAAGTATATTCGTAATAATTATTCTTTTTTTCGTGAAAATCCCACAAAGAGGAGCAAGTGAGGATGAGTTATTAGAATTAATAGAATTGGATTTGGAATATAGTTATCGAATTTCTAAGAAAGATCTAATAAAAATTGTAAAACAAAAATCGAACCGCTATTTAATTATACAAGGCTTCTTTGCAATAATACCCGGTACAATCTTGGTGTATTTTACAACTTCAATGTTATCCCTCCAATATTTTTATCAAATTCCGACTGAAATTAGACTACAAACTTCGACGATCTTTGCAGGGATGGTAGGTATTGGTTATATACTTGGTAATAGCGTATTTGCACGTTTAGGAGATATTCTTTTTCTTCGAAATAAAAAAAATAGAGTTAGATTGGGAACTATATGTCTAATCCTTTCTATACCGTTTGCAATCATCATGTTTCTTTCATTGCAACCTATTGATGTTAATCTTCTTGATATCAACTATCCAGTACTGCCAGAGACAATTCCAACTGAAGAAATGTTTTCTTTCATATTTCAAACAATAGGTAAAATTTTCTCAACTTATCCAAGTTACATTGTTTTCTTTATATTTGCCCTTATTGGTTCAATGCTAGCAGCAGGACCAGTTGCTAACAAAAATGCTGTAATGATCGATATAAATATGCCAGAGCATAAAGGAACTGCCGCATCTTTTTTTAAATTGTCAGAACAGCTAGGGAAGGGCGTAATACTATTGATATCATATCCATTGATTTCTTTACTTGGAAGTATCTTTAACATGTTATTTTTCTCGATATTCTTCTGGTTACCTGCTGCTGTTTTATGGATTTTTGCCAGTAAAAGTGTAGAAAAAGATATGAACGATAAGACCAGAATCTTATCAGAAAGGAAACAAGTTAGTTTAATAGATTATATATTTGAATTAGAAATACAAATGGATCGAGCTGTACAGAAATTTCAAGATTCAAAATACTACATATTTAGTGATCCTATTAAATTCAATCAATTAATAGATGATGCAATTGAAATATTAAGCTATATCGAGAAAGCAGGAGAATCTAGGAGCATAACTAAAATTCAAAAAAAAGCAAATAAATTGAACATATTAGCCACCTCTATTAAACAAATGGCGACTCAAATTTATTCCATTCTACAAGGCGAGGAAATTAAACCAAAAGAACGAGAATTACTAAACGAGGATCTAAGACAGATTGAATTAATGATTAGTGAAGGTGAAAAAAGTACATTTGGTCAATTACAGATATATTACGAGGATGCTTATCTAAAGATAATTGAAGCTCGCCTTTTTCGAAAAAGTGACCTAACAAGGAGTCTTGATAGGATAAATAAAGCAATAAAAATCTACGAAAGAGTAAAAAACTTGTTAAATGAACGTAGTGAAACAATAATAGATAGC